>NVRR01000001.1 GCA_002732675.1 Sneathiella sp.
GACAACCGATAGGCGGGATTTATATTTACTAAAATAAGACCAATTCTGGCCGTGGAGAACTGCATGAGAAGCCACTCAGGATTATTGGGCGACCAGATGCCAATGCGATCGCCTTTTTGCAAGCCAAGCGCTCGCAGACCCGACGCACAGGCGTCGATTTCACGATCCAGATCGTCATAAGACCAAGACAAATTCAGCGACGGGAACACCACCGCATCTCGGTGACCATATTTGATGACCGTTTCCCGTAGCGTTTCTGGGATTGTCAAATATTTCAGCGGTCCGGACTTTTCACCCGCAACATGAGATCGATTATTCACTGGTGCCACAAAAGCGGTTTCGTAATTATCCATAGCTTTATCCGACATATTCTTTGCCTCAAGGGATTGGTGTTTGTTTAGCTTCAACGCGCAAACTGGTTCACCAAATTTAGACCCCGGAATTATTTCCAGAACCAAGACCAAGCTTAATACGCACGCCGGGGCGCAATTTTTTATATTTCAGTTTCGATAAGTCAGCCTCAACTGGTCCGGGCGACAATGCAACTATTATTTCTTGTGCAAATCTTTCGAAATCTGCCCGAAAATGGACTGAACTTTTAAGGGCGATGATAGATTGGGTTTCTGGGTCAATTCCCAAATGCCGAAACATTGCACTGTCGCCGGTTTGTACAGTTTTGCTGCAGACGGCTATTTTAACACCGTTATTTTCAAGTAACGCACATGGTCCCAGCTGCATACGGGCCCCCTTCCACATCGGTCCTGTCCCCACCAATTCACCATCCCCGAGCGCTAGAACGGTAAAATCAGCACATATCGGACTATCGCCTCTAAACCCTTTTCCACCCAGTTCCGAATATATAGTTTGCCCGATGCCGGCATTATGAGCTTGATGGGCCGTTTCGGCGTCGGAAAGAAATCCGCAAACTGCCCGTCGCGCGCCGGCAGATAGAAGTGCTCTCAGCACCCCTGTTGTATCACCAGATCCGCCAGCTCCCGGATTGTCCTGGGTGTCTGCAATGATGACCGGTTTGGTAGCATTTCGGCTTATTTTTATGGCTGATGCTACGGCTTCTTCTGCTGAAATGCCATTTTCCGCAAACAAATGCTCAACACCAATAAGTGCCTGTGTAAACCAGGCTAACGCATCTGAAACAAATTGCTTCTCTAGCCCGTAGACAACGACCGCAGCACCGGCCTCTTCTATATCGGCGAGGGCAAATCCCGCAGCAAAGGAAATATGGGTATGGGGCGGGAGGCCATCCCGTATTTGCACCAACGTTTTTCCAAGAAGTGTTTTACAAGGCTCCACTGTCGTACAGCCAAGATTTAGAGGGATTAGAAAATTTGATTTGTACATAGTCTTCAGGAAACGATTTCCATCATGGAGCAAATCGATCAATACATTTGCGGCCCGTTTTCCTGTTTCCGCCATGTCTGTATGCGGATATTGGCGATATGTGTCGAGATAATCCGCATATTCAACCATTTTCTCCGTAATATTTGCATGGTAATCAAGACTTGCGACAATTGGCGTATTGGAACCCACCAGCATTCTAATTCGACGAAGCAATTCTCCTTCCGCGTCATCGTAGTGCTCCGTTACCATCGCACCATGAAGGTCCAGATAAACGCCGTCGAGCGGGCCTGCACTTTCGAGCAGATCAAGCATAAGAGAGGCGATCCGCTCGAAAGCATCTCGTGTTACCAGACCACAAGGCACGGCAAAGGCCCAACACAACGGCACAATTTCAATGTCTTCTCTGGAAAAGAAATCTAGGGCGCCGGTGATGGGTAAATTAAAACCGGAAACTTGCTCTATTAAATCTTCTCCCACGCATAAAGCTGGCCAGTCTTTGGCCATTGCAAAGGCATCAAAATCAGCTTTTTTTTCTGCAAATGTGTTGGTTTCGTGCTGAAAACCGGCAATTGCAATACGCTTCATATTCTAAACTCTTCAACTGCATGGCAGGCTACCTGGGAAGGTCCATACTCTCCCAATACGGGCTGTTCTTGCTTGCATCGCTCATTTGCATAGGGACATCTCGGGTGAAACGTGCATCCGCTCGGCGGTGTAATCGGATTTGGCACTTCTCCTTTGAGAGGTTTTCGGTGAGAGCGTCCCTTCAGATCCGGGATCGCTTCAAGCAATAGCCTTGTATAGGGATGTCGGGGGTTGGAAAAGAGCTCGGACTTGGGGGTTATTTCGCAGACACGCCCTAGATACATAACGCCAATCCAGTCAGACATATGGTCGATCACTGCGAGATCGTGACTGATAAAAAGATAGGTAAGGCCGAGCTCATCCTGAAGCGCCGTCATCAGGTTCAGAATTTGGGCCTGAACGGAGACATCGAGCGCTGAAGTTGGTTCATCACAGATAAGGAACTCGGGTTTACTGGATAACGCCCGGGCGATGGAAATCCGCTGACGCTGACCTCCGGAAAATTCATGAGGGTATTTTTCGCCATCGCTTGCGGATAGGCCGACCTGGACAAGCAACTGTTCCACTTGCCGCCATTCATCTTCCTTGTTGGCAGCGAGCTTGAAAGCACGAATGGGCTCCGCGATAATATCACGCACCCTCCAGCGTGGATCCAGGCTGGCATAAGGCGATTGAAAAATCATCTGCATTTGCCGGGATATATCTGTTATTTTAGATCTATCTTTCGCGGTAGCCAAATTTTGGCCGTCGATAATGATATCACCGCCTGTTGGCGTGTAGAGACCGGCGACGGCCCGTGCCACCGTTGATTTACCGCATCCGGATTCACCTACTAACGAGAAAGTTTTCCCCCGCTCAATGGAAAAGCTTAACCCGTCAACTGCCTTTAGCACCTGTTTCGGCATTCTGTTGAGAAGTCGTGTAACAAAGGGAGGTGAGACATCGAAATACATCTTCAGCCCCTGAACCTCCAAAATGTTCTGCTCAGACATATTTATTCCCTCCCTCGTAAGCCCAGCATGCAGCCCACTGTCCATCGCTTCCCGTCTCAATTAGTGGGGCCGTTTGCTGACGGCATATGGATTTGGATTTCGCACATCTTGGATTGAAAGCGCAGCCTTCCGGTCTGGCATCCAGTCTTGGCATTGCGCCAATGATATTTGGAAGAGTTTTAAGGTTCTGGCCGATCTGTGGGATGGAATCCATTAATCCCCTGGTGTAGGGATGCTTTGGCGCGTCAATAACACTCCGAACATCGCCTATTTCCGCAAGCCGTCCTGAATAGATGACGGCGACCCTATCCGCAGCTTCGGCGATGACCCCCATATCATGTGTCACTAACATTGTTGCGACACCTTTTTCGCGGGAGAGATTTTTCAGCAAATCAATGATTTGCGCCTGAACGGAAACATCAAGGGCAGTTGTGGGCTCATCAGCAATGATCAGGCAAGGATCACAGCAGAGCGCCAGCGCAATCACCACCCGCTGTCGCATCCCGCCGGAGAATTCATGAGGGAAGGCGTCAAATCGTTGCTCCGGTGCGGGAATACCGACCTCGTTCAACAGTTCGATCGCCCGTGCCTTTGCTTCGGCATGCGACATCTTTTTATGGGTCAGGATAGTCTGGGTTAGCTGTCGGCCTATGGTATAAAGCGGGTCGAGACTGGTCAACGGATCCTGAAAAATAACACCGATTTTCGCGCCCCGTATTTTCCTCATTTCTGACTCAGGCAAATGGGTAATATCTCGCCCATTCAAAAGGATAGTCCCCGCTGTGACATGCCCGGGCGGCTCCAGCAACCCGACAATGGCGTTGCCCGTCAGCGATTTTCCAGCTCCGGATTCACCGACAACGCCCAGAATTTCGCCAGCTTCAATCGACAGGGATAGGTTTTCAACGGCAGTAAGTACGCCGCGGCGCGTCGGAAATTCTATAGAAATATTGGAGATATCTATAACAGCCATGACGCTTACCTTAATTTCGGGTTGAAAGTATCGCGGAGCCAGTCACCGATCAGATTGACAGATAATACCAAAATGACGAGTGTGAAGGCCGGGAAGAACGTGATCCACCATTCACCGGAAAAGAGAAAGCTGTTGCCGATGCGGATTAATGTTCCTAAAGACGGCGTCGTCGATGGGATGCCGACCCCGAGGAAAGAAAGGGTAGCTTCGATGATAATGGCAACAGCCACGCCAATAGTTGCAACAATCAATGTCGGGCCAATGACGTTTGGGAGGACATGGCGGACCATAATAGCTGCCGTTGGCGTCTGGATAAGCTTTGCTGCCGCAATGTAATCTTTCCGCCGCTCGACCATAGCGCCACTTCGGGTTATCCGGGCGTATTGCGGCCAGCTGGCGACCCCTATCGAAATGATCAAGACAGGAATAGCTACAATTTCATGGACTTCACTGCTCAAAGTCGTTCGCGTGATTCCATCAATCATCAAGGCTATCAGGATAGGGGGAATTGTTAATTGAATATCGGCAAATCGCATGATTGCCGTATCAACCCACCCCCCATAATATCCAGCAATTATGCCAAGTGGGATACCTATACTGACGGACAATAGAACGCTTAAGATACCCACTACGAGCGATACCTGGGTACCATACATGATTGCTGCGAGGATATCCCGACCTTGCCCGTCCGTCCCTAACAGATGCTCGCTATTTCCGCCTTGTTCCCAAGCCGGCGGCATAAATGCTTCCCGCAATTCGAGACTGCCGGGGTCGAATGGCGTATAAATTGTCAGGAAGGAGGCGCCGAATGCAGCAGCAAACATCAGGATCGTCGCCACTGTGGCAACAATAGTTACAGGTGAGTGCAGGAAACTATATGTAACATCATGATCACTAACACCTGCCCACCATTTTGATATGCTTACATCCTTCATTGGATTTGCTTTCCTAATTTTTGATTTCAGCCCGCAATCGTGGATCAACGACGAAGTAAAGAAGGTCCACAATCAAGTTTATTACAACAAAGAATAAAGCAACCAAAATGAGATAGGCTGACATGACCGGAACGTCGGCAAATTGTACGGCCTGAATGAAAAGTGCGCCCATCCCAGGCCATTGAAAAACTGTCTCTGTAACGATGGAAAAGGCGATAAGGGACCCGATTTGCAGCCCGGTAACAGTAATAACGGGAACAAGCGTGTTTTTAAGGGCGTGGCCATAATTTATGTCTCGGCTTTTTAGGCCGCGAGCCCGCGCAAACTTGATAAAATCGGTTCGCATGACCTCAAGCAGTTCGGATCGGATGATCCTGAGAATGAGTGTCGTCTGATAGAGCGCCAAAGTGATGGAAGGTAAAATAATCGCCTTCCATCCGCTAACGGTCAGCAATCCAGTTGACCATCCCCCTTTTAGGTCGACAACTTCGCCTCTGCCGAAAGACGGCAGCCAGTTCAGCTTAACGGCAAAAATGTAGATCAGCAGGATGCCGATAATAAAAGTCGGCAAAGATATTCCCACCAAAGAAGTTGTCAGGATAAATTTGCTGAACCAGTGGCTCCGCTTCAATCCTGTAAAAAGACCTCCCGCAACACCAAGACCTATCGCAATTATTGCGGAGACAAAGACAAGTTCCAGTGTTGCGGGCATCCGTTCTGCAATCAATTCTTCCACAGGGCGTTGTAGTCGGTAGGAGATCCCGAAATCCCCCTGCAAGGCGTCAACAATAAATCTGCCGAATTGAACGATGACCGGATCGTTGAGGCCAAGTCTCTGTCGCAGTTCGTCCATATCTTTGACCGTCGTTTCCTGCCCAACCATATTGCTGATGGGATCACCAACAAAGTTGAACAGAAAGAAACTGATCAGTGCCACAATGAGCATCACGATTGCGGACTGGAATAATCGGTAGAGGATGAAATTTGCCATCTGTTATTCCCTGCATTTTTGACAAACGTGGCTCGGTCGTAAAACCGACCGAGCCTGTTGGGTCGTCTATTTGAGATTGGCCCAATAGAACCGGGGCATATTGTTTGGCTCGATAGGGATGTCGAGGTTTCTCGTCATTGCCCAGGAAATCATCTGGTGATGAAGAGGAAGGTAGGGAATATCTTCCTGTACCTGCGTCCAGATCTCACCGATGATTTTATTCCGCTCATCAGGATCTACGATTCCTCGGATTTCCTCAATTTTTGCATCCAGTTCAGGAGAGCCGTAACCGGAGGCATTCCATGAACCACCGGAATGCATCAGGTAATCAAAGATAAACCCGGAATCCATGGTCGGAATCCCCCAGCCAAGCATGTAGAAATCAGTTTCCTTGCCAGTTACCAGAGAAAAATGCTGGGTTTTGGGTTGGGCATTGAGTCTTGTCTTGATACCGATTTTCGCCAGCATTCCAACGGTTGCCTGACAGATTGCCTCGTCATTCTGATAGCGGTTATTCGGACAATCGAGCTGTATGGAGAATCCATCCGGATAGCCGGCCTCAGCAAGTAGCGCTTTGGATTTTTCAGGATCATAGGCAAGACGATTTTCGTCCCATTCCGCCCGGTATCCATTGATCGGAGGTTCGATAACCATTCCCGCAGGGACCGCCAGCCCACGCATCACCACACGTTTGATCGCCTCAATATCAATTGCATGGTAAAAGGCTTGCCTGACTTTAGAATCCTTAAAAGGGTTCACGCCCTTTATATTAGAATGCCGTAACTCGTCGGATTTCACATCAAAGCCATAAAAAATAGTCCGTAGCTGAGCCGTTTTATCGACCTTAAGGCCTTTGCTGGTCAGAATACGATTGAGATCCTGGATTGGCGGATCAGTCAGTAGGTCCACTTCGCCGGATAGCAACGCTGCTACGCGCGTTGAATCGTTTGCGATCGGCGTCCATACAACCTTGTCTATATTATGCTTATATGTCTCGTTGCCCCACCAGTCTTCGTTACGCACAAGGACTGTCCTGACGTCTGGATCGCGACTTTCAAGCTTGAAGGCACCTGTACCGTTAGTATGGCGAACGGCATATGTCTCCTGTTTTTCCTTGAAGTTTTGAGGCTCGGCGACATCATGCTCTTCCGCCCATTCCTTATCCATCATGAAAACATTGACAAGTTGATCCAACAGAATGGGATTAGGCTTTTCTGTAATAATCTGGATCGTATAGTCGTCAATTTTTTTCACATCCTTTATGGTATTCACATAACCTTTCATCTGGCTTGTGTCTGCCTGAGCGCGCTTTATGGAGAAAATGACATCATCTGCGTTAAAGGGGTTACCGTTATGAAATGTAACGCCTTCGCGTAATTTGAATTGCCAAGTATTCGGATCAATATTCTCCCAGCTCTCCGCCAATCCTGGAACTTTTCTCATTGTCGGATCCCGCATAACCAACGCGTCATGCATTTGAATACCGGCCATCAATGTAACCAGTGAATTGAGTGCATGCGGATCTAACGTCGCCGCATCACCAACATTCGCATATCGAAGAACATTCTCCGCTTGGACAGGCGCCGCGAGTGGTGTTGCAGCTGTGCCCAACATAATTCCGGCAATGGCCAGACGTTTCGTTTTGAAAAACATGATACCTCCTCGGATCACTGAGTTTTTTTGATTCAGAGGCGAATTTAGTTACAGAATTTTCCCATTCCCCTGATGCGTACGCCGAAGCCGTGGTTCTTGTGACCACACTGCTTTGTTCGTCTGCAAATTAGATATTGACAGGAGATCATTTATTCGAAAAATATATTGTTAATATAAACTTCATGAGTTTTTCTGATGAATGTATCTTTTCGCATTATGCGGTATTATGCGGCGGCGGCACATTTCAAAAGCCTGACCAAAGCGGCGGCAGAGATGAATATTTCGCAGTCAGCGATCAGTCTTGCCGTCGATAATCTTGAGGCCGAACTTGGGCTGATCTTGTTAAACAGACAGCGATCAAAAGGCATCTCGCTAACGGCAAAAGGCCGGGACGTTCTGGCCAGAATTCAGGCAATCCTTGATCAGGTCGAGAATTTTGAAAGCGACATAATTGGCCTGCGCGAAAATGTCTCAGGAAATTTGCATGTTGGCTGTTTTAATGCGATTGCCCCGATCGTTCTGGCGCCAATCCTGAAACGACTGGTGTCGGAGCATAGCGCGATTCATGTAAATATTATCGAAGGGAATGTCCGGCATATCTTCGATAGCATTCATCGCGGAGAGGTGGATGTTGGGATCTCTTATGACGAAGCTGACATCAGTGCGGGGCTTAAAACCAAGACACTTGCCGTTGTGCCGCCGCATGTGATCATCCCGCAAAATCACCCACTAGCTGCAAAGAAATCGATTTCCCTGGCGGAAATGATTGATCAGCCAATGATCCTTCTCGATTTGCCGAGTTCACGCCAATATTATACGTCTTTGTTTGAAAGCGCAGGCTTCGAACCCAATTTCGTTTATAAGTCCGGCAATTATGAAATGGTCAGAAGTATGGTCGGCGCGGGTCTTGGAATAGCGCTCCTGCAATCCCGACCATCGACGGAAGACACACATTGCGGTGCAAAAATCGTGTGCAGGCCCGTAACGGAAAACCTGCGGAAGTCACGCCTGGTTGTCGCTTACACCGAACAGGGAATTAAACGGCGCATAGTAAAAGCATTTGTTGAACAGTGTGAGGCCTATTTTACGACGAAAGAAAGCAGGAAACTCATTGTTTCCTGAATTGTTTAAGGTCAGGACGCACTAGACGATTGCCGCGCAATCAACCTCCAAACTCGGTCGCTCAGCTCTTATCATTTCATCCATAAATCAAATCACGGAATTTTTCCACATGGCCTTTGGTGATCGACGTAATAGGTATTTCTGATCCGACCATCAACTGGAACCACGCTAAAACCCGTTTGTGATCCGCCGTTGTTTTTGCAACCCACATAGACGCGGATTTTAGTCTGATGAACTGTTCGACCAATTCTCTCAAGCCAAGCCCTATCTTTGGAGAGTTTCCCTCAGCTGTTTCAAAAGGTACTTTAAAAAGGGGATCATTGGGTTCAATCTGATCATAGTTCCCAGACAGCATCGCCCTATAAATACGGCCTTGCTCAATTCTTGCTCTGAGAATTCCTTCACATAAAATGTCATAGCTATCTGACCCTTTACGGGGGTGGGGTATAACCGGCAGCGGTAGCCGCTTCTCCGGCCGGCACGTCTGCAATGATAGATTGATTTCTGTCTTATTTAAATAGGGAATTACGGGAGAGGGAACAGCTCGACGAAAGTAAAACTGATGACCACGCCTCACAAGATAATCCAGTCGATATTCGCCCATATCAGGACCTTCTCTGTACCAGCTTTCTGTACCAGAAGCCCTCCCGCTGCGTTTTATACGTGAACAGGGTTTTTAGATAAAAACTTATTTGATATTAATAACAACAGTTTAACGGTAATTATCGTCTGTCCTGAAGTAAATGTGGCGGAGGGAGAGTCCGCCTAATTATACAATAAAAATAGCTATTTAGTATTACCACAATAAATACCACATATTGTTGTGAAATATGCTTTTTCAAACTATCAAATTAAGACATTTGGAAAACGTTAGTTGAAAAAGTCAAAAACAGCTCTTATAAATATTCAAAGAAGCCTATACTCATAAATCTCAGATGTTGCATTTCAGATAACCTTGGACGGCTTAATTTTTTAGGTGGAATTCATGTAGTTTGAACGCAAAGGAAAATGTGTGACTCGTGCTGTCACTGTACTTATCGTTACTCATCAATCCGAAGAACACCTTGATCAGTGCCTAAGGTCACTTGCTCTTGCCGCGCCGAAGTCCAGATTGATAATTAGAGCATGGGATAACGCTTCAAACGACGGAAGCGTAGCAAAATTGCAAGACGCTGGCGTCACAGTCATTACTTCAGAGGAGAACATCGGATTCGGCGCAGCTGTGAACCGATTGGCCTCAGGTGTAGGTACGCCATTCATCTTTCTTCTCAATCCGGACGCTGCGCCAAAGCCAGAGGCAATCGACGTCCTGATTGATGCCGCAATGGCCATGCCAGATCGGGAGATGTTCTGTGGCCGAACAGTATTTCCGGATGGGCGAGACAACCCGACCTCGGCATGGGGTTCTATTACGCCGCGCAGTGCTCTGCTGTTTGCCACCGGTTTGTCGATGCTCTGGCCTCACTCGCCCTGGTTCGCACCGGAGGCACTCAACGGCTGGGATAGGCTATCAGACCGCGAGGTGGATATAGCAACGGGTTGCGCACTTCTAGTGCGAACCGCAACCTGGAAAGCGCTGGGAGGGTTCGACGAGCGTTACTGGCTTTACGGAGAGGAAACAGAGATGCAACTTCGGATGGTGCGTTCTGGCTTCAACCGACCTTGGTTCGTTTCATCAGCAACATTTGTGCACAAAAATTCCGCAGTAGATCCCCCTGGAGTTCCTCTCGAAGCTCGCACCTCCAGGAGCTTAGCGGCTCTTAAAGGTCGTGCGACGCTTATGCGCCATACTTGGCGTGGGCTCGCTCGGTGGACTGCCGCTCCGATCCTCTGGCTCAACGCTCTCCGGTATGGTACTCAATCGTTGCTTGGCGGCCCAAAGGTGGCTTACTACCGAGCACTTTGGCGGAGTCGGGCTGACTGGACAAGAGGTTATCCTCCTCCCAATGAGACCAGTGGCGCATTGTCTCTGTTCGGAAGAGTGTTGCGACTGGCCGGTGGAGTACTTGATCCCAGAGCCTATCTTCATGCGCTTCGGATTGTAAATTTCTACAACTACGCCCATGCTCGACCGCGACGAGAACTCAACCTTGGCGACGATGTTGAGATCACTCCAAATGTAACATTTTATAACGCCACGCGCATTTCAATTGGAAGCCGTACGGTAATTGCAGCGCGCGTTTCGCTCATGGCAGGCGGGGTGCACGGGCGGATTTTCATCGGGCAAGACTGTATGATCGGCCCGGATGCCCTAGTAACGGCTGCCAACTACAGAGGCGACCCTGAGGGGCGTCACCGCAGCAGCGGAATGCGAGAAATAAATGTCATCTTGGAGGATAACGTTTGGATCGGAGCCGGAGCGGTTGTGCTTCCAGGGGTACGGATCGGACGGGGGGCCATTATCGGCGCCAGTACAGTGGTTAGTGAAAACGTTCCGCCAGGTGCGGTTCTGGTCGGAGCCGCTACACGTAAAGTGAGAGATGGATCACTCCCGTGGGTTAGTCAAAAGGGCAATGGTGATCAGGATAACGACTCCAGCGGCGCACCATAAAGCAGGTCCGTGGTCTGGCAGTGCCAACAATGTTGAAAGGGCCGGCAATCCAATGAAAACGGCTTTGGTCGAGACGAACCAGCGCGAACCAAGAGGGCCGGAAGGACGCTGTCCGGGAAGCCAATTCTCCCAACTGTCCGTCCGTTTGGCTTCTGCGTCTCTCCTAAGAATAGCTTGTTTGAGAGCGCATTGGCGCACACCCTGATGGCACCATTGCAACGCCAGTGCCAATGTGGCGACCGATTGAATCATAGCCAGCGGACCGGCCTGATTTGGCAGGATAGTTGCCAATATGGCAATGGCGACAAAGGCTGCGATAGTTCCAAGGATCGTCATGTTCTGTATTGCAACCCGCAGCAACATTTCACCCTTCAAAGCCCGATATTCCTCCTCCATGAGTACTCCGACCTGTAATTCAGACATTTCTTGCTCTCCTTGAGCTGTGATCTCTACCCCAAGTGATGCCAATCCTTTCCTGTACGAATGCGACGGGTTCGGCTGCAAGGCGGACTCCATAGTAAGCGGCGAGGTCCGGAATAGTGCCCCGTGGCTGGACCCATGCGGCGTGCGGCGCTTCGGGGTTCAGATGTTCGAGTTCTTTGCGCCCTCTGATCCAACGCGCACGGACAGTCAGCCAACCGAGCAGATTGCTCGGTGCGATTATGTTGATACTGGCAGTCTCCACAACCATCCGTCGAGCCGGATTGATCCTGTCACGCTGCCAGTCGTCATCTGATAGAATGTCAGGCCACGGGCCACGTATTTCGATTCCTTTTGGACTCAGGACAGTACAGCACATAAACGCATCTGGCCGACGCGCCATTTGGTCGGCCCATACCCGTCCGACGCGCCGCGCAAGAGGACCTGCACGACCGAATTCGACCTGAATGCGCGGCGATACAAGATCGGCGGTCCCGTCGTGTAGCGGCGCGAGAAGCTTCTGGAAGATGTCTGCAGTAACGGTCACGTCCGCGTCCAGGTAAACCCGGGTGCCGTATTGTGCGGCGGCATCCCCAGCGGACAGCGCAAGCGTCTTGCCCGCTTCTGGAAGCTCAACAATGACCGCACGGCTTCCAAAGGCTTTCCGGATCACCGAGGCACTCTGATCTGTTGTTGCGTTGAGTACGTAGATCACCCTTGCGCAAAGACCATCGAGTGATCGAGCGAGTGCGGGTGCAGTAAAGGCGAGCGCGATGGCTTCGTTGCGAACCGGGACAATTATATCGAATGGTGCCGTCATCGCTGCCGCGCACCAGGCATTCTGAAACGGCGCAGCAACCAGCGCCGTGCGGCGTCGAGGTGTGCCGCGTAGTGTCCTCGAGGCCGGTCGCCATCGAACTGCATCAGACGCCAGCCGTCTGATGTCCAGCCGTGGTAGAAATTGGGTACGGCGCCTTCGTCAGCCATCTGTATATGGAACGTTGGAGATGCTGCTGAGGCTTGTGGTGGCACGATCCATGACCAGTCAGCCTGCAAGGACCGACCGTTCGCCGCTTCATCGGCGCGAAATAACATGAAGTCATGTGCTGCCTTGTGGTGGTCGATCAAAGTAACACCGGCCTGTCGGTAGGAGTGGATTACCGCGGTGTTCAATTCGTTTAACGCACGGTCCCGCCAGAGTGGATCGGAACCGTTTGGATCGATTTCGAAGGTTCGCGCCGCCGTTTCGAGCAGATCGTAACGCCACGGATCAACCAAATTGCGCGATGCGATTTCAGTGCCCATGTAAAAGCCATTGAAAGGGGCGCAGGGATAATCTATCCCGCCTATGGATAGAATCATACCCGAAATGCACGGCACTGCATACCATTTTAGCCCCAGATCTCCGAAGCCGGTGTGAACGGGGTGGGACAATGTGATTTGTCGCGTGACCTCGGGCGGCAACATACGGTGCACCCGTCGCCCATCCAATGTGATTATGGGAACGGGTAATATATCGAAAGGCCCGCCGGTTCCACGCCACCCTGCTGCAAGGGCTTCGCGGGTGGCCTCGACATTGGCGCGGTCTCCGATTATTGATCCACCACGCTGCAAATACCCGGCATAGCGCGTGATCTGAGCGGCCCCGATATGGGGTGGCAACAACGTGGGTGTGGCTGGGGCATAGACTGTTATGGTCGAGCGGACCTTGCCGCCGTTTAGTGCCCATTTCATGTGCTCGGCAACGTCTTCGGCGATAGCATCGGGATCAGTAACAAGACGCCGGTCGCGCAGTTCCAGCGACCGCCAATAAAGCCGCCCGATGCAACGTGCATGATTTCGCCAAGCTACCCGAGCGCCAAAGCTCAGCTCTTCAGGAGTGTGGACATATGTATTCTTGCGTTTCAGAGAGCGGTCTACCTCCGCGAGGCGGCGAAGCTGAGCTTTTAGGCCACCGTTAGTTTCGTTGTAGAACAATTCGAGAAAGGCCCGTGCTTCGGCTTGCCGATCCCGCGCAGAAAGGCGGCGCAAGCGACGCGCAAGCGGCATATAGCCTTTCATCCCAGTCAAAGGCTTACGGCGTATCATCTGACTGATACTGATCACATCAGGCCATCAAATTGGCGAGCGTTCGACTTTACATGGCGCCGATTTATTCGGTAAACCGCCGCCAGCGTGCGGCGCTTTTGACTTCTGTAGCCCTTGGTCTCGACAGCTCGATTGCGATATTCCATCCTTGCACGGCGCGGATCGAGCTGCAGTTCGGTCAAGATGGAAGCTCCAGAAAGTTCCGCCATTTTCTTGAAGATGGGCGTCTCGTCCAGCAGTGAAAATGCATTGAACCGGACACGGTCGATACGTGCTTCGTGCTCCTCCAAGAAATCCGCCGTCGCAGCCATGTCCTCTTCTGTCTCGCCAGGGTAGCCTGCAAACATGGTGCACCGTACCGAAAGGCCAACCTCCTGCGCGTCGTGAAGGAACTGGGCGTTGCCTTCGACCGTCGCGCCCTTTTTCATGGTGTCTAGCAGGCGTTGACTTCCAGATTCGAGTCCGAAGCTGACTCGTCGCATCCCACTTCGTCCCGCAGCCCTTAGATCACGGCGCGACAAGCCGTTGTCGGCGCGATCATCGACGTGAACTGTCCCGATCCATTCTGCTCCCGGAACGCGCGAAGGTAGTTCCTCGGCGATCCCGCGCAGCATGTCGGGCCACGAATTCAATTTTAAATCGAGAAACAGGAAGTTGCGGGTTGAATGGCGGCGCGACTGTTCCTCCATCTCGGACAGTACATGGTCTAACGACCGCGTTCGATACGACAAACCGTTGGCTGATACCACGTCTGAACAGAACGCGCATTTTGCCCATTGGCAGCCACGGCCGGTCATCAGGGGGATGATGCGGACTGGATATTTTTCCCAAGGGAAATCTGTAAAATCAGCGAATGGCGTCAAATCCAGTGGCTGTAAAGGCCGCGCGGGAGTAGACGAGCGGCCATCCGGCAGCATCACTCCAGGAAAGCTTAAAAGATCGCCTCCTCGAACCACTGTTTCGACCATTTCGACGATAGAAAGATCAGCCTCAGCGCCGACTAACGCTGTTATTCCAGGCAGCGAACGCCAATGCTCCGCCGTCGCCTTTATATTGAACATTGGCCCCCCGACTATCACTGGAATGTCGCGTTCCAAGGCCATAGCGGCGATCTCGCGCACAATATTGTGGTGCATCAGATAAGCAGATAGCAGAATTATATCGGGTTTCGCATCGAGCGTTCCTCGAATACGGCGGATCGTAATACGGTCGGGTTTATCACGCCATGCAGCCCGGCCCCAACGTAATATATCGCGCATTGGCAAAGCGGGTGCTAGCCCCGACAAATGCAAACGGCGCATAGCGTGGTCACCCCATTTTTCTCGGCGCTCCCGCACGGCAGCAGGCCGCCCGTGATCTAATGGACTAATCACGTCTACAGAATGACCAGCACGCCGCAGAGAGGCAGTCAACAGACCAATTGCGAGTGTCGGAAAACTGGAAAACGCGTTCAAGTCTATCAAAAGTAGTCTTGACTTGTCGTTTGCTGCGGCTTTCCGTTCAATGGGGGCACTGTTTGAATGTAGCAAAATTAATCTCTACAAATTTTGAAAAAATAAACCCGCGTTTCTCTTTCAGCTTTCGACAAGCGCGGCACCTCTCGCCAACTATAGCCTGAACCGTGAACCAATCTCAACCATCCTAGAAATCCTCCTATTTCGATTTGAGGGTTATGACCTCGGTATTCGGGCCTGCCAAAGCCGCATTCCAAGGCCGAAGCTAAAATTTCATCGTGCGCTGAGATCAATACTTCATCGTACTTTCGGCCGAAATTCTGAATGAAGGAACGCTCTTATGACATTTTTTCACTGTCTACAACTATAGTTGGTGGCGATGCAGGTGAAACAAAATCGTTGAGATATTTTTCAAATGCTTTATCAATTTGCAGACGATCCTTTTTATTGAATGCGCGGGTATATTCTTTGAAAATGTTATCAATCAAATTATCTGCGAAATTCCACAGAGTATCAAAAACTGATAGCAAATCTTGGAAATCGGCATCTTTATCCTGCCGCAGAAGAACAGAAAGCTCTCGGTTTTCTTTCAATCCAACTACTGTGAGGTTTGCGGATCCAACAATTGCGACGCAATCAATCAAATACAACTTGGTATGAAAATCTTGGTTAGTATCATACCGGATCTTGACCAGAGTATTCTCCGAAGCAGCCTTAAGTGCAGATGGTTTTGTGATTGGAGAAAATCTGAAGACCAGTGAAGCTGAGCACCTTTTATGGGCGAGCATTTCAATCGGTTCCATCGTTGTGAAGAAAGGTGCTGCCAGCAATGCAACCTTTGGCTCTGCTGAAGCGTTAGCAAAGAGGTTGATGGTAAGGTCAGTAGAACTGGTATTTGCATAGATCTCGTTCAATGCCATAATAGGTTCCTTTCGAATCTTGAATAACGTCCAATTCTTAATTGGAAACACATTCACTTCATTTTGTATGATATATTCTCGCATTGGTTGAAGGTTACTAATCAGTTCACCCTGCTTTTGCTCAGAAACGGGCACATAATGCGAAACGGTTGTTGCAAAATCTTTATGTCCCAAATTCTGAGACCAGGCTTTTTGTTCCTCTATCGGCAGATTAAAGTCAGACATTAGTATCCCTAACGTCTTGCGGAAACTGTGAGAGGTGTATTGCGGCATTTGCACATCAGCAAAGCTCTTCTTAACGATATTGTTGATCTTGATAGAATTTGCGTAATTCTCTCTAGACACTTTTCTAAATGCAAACTTTCCTTCAATCAGCTCTCGCTCCGGTTTGGGGAAAAGTGCATCCTCAGGACTAAATAGTCGATCATGTACTAGGTGATTTACCCAAGCCTCAAAACAAGCAAGATAGGCTGGATCGGCAGGGAAGAATGTGATCATTGTTCCCCGTCAGCGCCTATGGTCTTAAATAACGGATTGCCTAAGAGAGTGTTTTTGGTTCATCGTAGCCGTTAAGGAGCGAAGGTGAGACAGAAACCCGAGACCCGACATACAGCGTCAGAACGTCTTGTAAAAGACATCCAACGCAAGACACGCAAACAGCATGGTGCGGATTGAGCCGGTGAACGCCATTAGTTCGAGTAAACAAGGTGAACAAGATCCGTATTGTACTGGATGGCCTGCGAGGTGAAGACAGCATCGCTGAGCTTTGCCGCAAGGGAGGTATCTCCCAGGGCATTTACTGCAAATGGTCGACGGATTTTCTGGAAGCGGGCAAGAAACGCCTGTCAGGAGACACGGCCCGCGATGCGTCAACGGATGAGGTTAAAAGCCTACGCCGGGAAGCTCGGGATCTAAAAGAAGTGGTTACCGAGCAGACACTGGAACAGCGTCTTCTCAAAAAAAGCATGATCGGGAATGGGGGAGAAGACGAATGAGATACCCAGCCTCAGAGAAGCTCGAGCTCAGTCCGTGTGAGCTGGCTGTGACCTTCACCGATACCAAGGGCTACTTTGTGTCGGAAGCCTCCGTCTACCGTCTTCTCAAAGCCCATAATCTGATCACCAGTCCCACTTTTATTGTCATGAAGGCGGCGCCCTCTCAGCGGTGCTTGCACCGCCTGCTGGGCAGTGAGTGAGTTCAAAGACAAAACCACGGCCATAAACCAGATGTGGCAAACCGACTTCACTTACTTCAAAATCACCCCCCTCTTGGTCATTACCGTGCAATAACCTGCCGGACAGCGGCATGGGGGTGGTTCTATCTCTCGACTATTCTCGATGACTTCTCAAGATATGTCATCGCCTGGAAGCTTTGCACGACCATGAAGACGACCGATGTCACGGATACACTGGAGCTGGCGTTACAGGCATCTGGCTATCATCAGGCCAATGTCGTCCATAAGCCTCGATTGTTATCTGATAATGGTGCCAGCTATATCTCAGTTGACCTGGCAGAGTGGCTAAAAGGCAAAGGCATGTCATATGTTCGTGGAGCCCCTTATCATCCGCAGACACAAGGCAAGATCGAACGCTGGCATCAAACCCTGAAGAACCGTGTGTTGTTGGAAAACTACTTCCTGCCTGGCGACCTTGAAAACCAGATTGAAGCTTTCATCAACCATTACAATCATCATCGGTATCAGATGCGCCTGAAAAACCTCACACCTGCCGATGTCTCCTTCGGGCGGGAACAATCAATCTTGGAACAAAGGGAAAGGATCAAACTGAAGACATGCAAACAACGACGCTTGCAATGCCGCAAGGCCGTCGCATAATATCAACAACCCGATGAGCCAATCCTCTCTTAGCTCAAGCCAACACTATGCCCGTTTCATATGACGACGGACAATATCTATGCAGCAGTTGGACGCCTTCACGCAAGACCCCACCGCCGAAATAATCGGACAATGCCCGGATGTCTCTTTCGGGTCAAAAGCGGATATTTCTTTGGTCGAATATTAGTTCCGCAAGTTCGTAAGTTCCTGCATTTCAATAAATTCGGCATCTATTTGATGTCCATATCAGATGCCGACAACTGCGGTAAATTTCAAAAAATTGAAGCCAGCCTGCTTTTCTCAGAGAACGCATTTTCCTATACATCTAGACATTAAGATGATAAGATCAGGCATAATGAAATAAGAGGCGCCCCGGAATGAATGCCACCTACCGAGACGTGAAATCCGATATTCTGTCAAAGATTACTAAAGGCGAGTGGGGTCCCGGCAGTCATGTTCCGAATGAAATTGCGCTGGCCGATACATACGGTTGCGCGCGCGCAACGGTTAATCGGGCCATGCGGGAATTGGCGGATGACGGCATCATTGAGCGACGACGCAAAGCGGGAACGTTTGTCCGGATGGCACCCGTTCGTGAAGCGCGGTTCAACATTCCGATTGTGCGCCAGGAGATTGAAGAAAAGGGCTCGACCTATCGCTATTCGCTGGTCAGCTGTTCGATGCAAAAAGCGCCGGATTGGCTGCGCGGGCGGCTGAAGCTATCAGCGGATAGCCGTGTTCTACATTTGATTTGTATGCACTATGCTGATGGTACGCCTTATCAGCACGAAGATCGTTGGATCAACCTGGCGGCATTGCCACAAGCCGAAACGGTTGATTTCTCCGACATTGGTCCAAATGAATGGCTGGTCCTAACGATCCCTTTCTCGGATGTAGAGATTAGTTTTTCTGCGGCACTTTCCGATGAAAAATTGGCCGAATACCTGGGCACTAAGACCGGTGATCCGATCTTTACAATTGAGCGGTCAACGTGGTGGGAAGGCCAAGCTGTGACTTACGTGAGCCTATCGTTCCCACCTGGTCACCGGATGACGACGAGCTATTAACGTCCATTGAGCCGCGCCTTCGCGAAGGCGGCGGCATCTCATTCGAATTACAGAATTCCCGGTAGATCTAGCCCGTTTTCGCGGGCACAGTCCTCCGCAATTTCATACCCTGCATCTGCATGGCGCATGACGCCGGTGGCGGGGTCGTTCCACAGGACACGGCCGATCCGCCGGTCTGCATCTTCCGTACCGTCACAGCAGATGACCATGCCGGAGTGTTGTGAAAAGCCCATGCCAACGCCCCCTCCATGGTGCAACGATACCCAGGTCGCCCCGGAAGCTGTGTTCAAAAGAGCGTTGAGCAAAGGCCAGTCCGACACGGCGTCAGATCCGTCTTTCATGGCCTCGGTCTCGCGGTTAGGTGAGGCAACAGAGCCTGCATCGAGATGATCTCGTCCGATGACAATAGGCGCAGACAGCTCTCCCGTGCGAACCATTTCGTTGAACGCAAGGCCCAACTTGTGCCGCACGCCAAGTCCAACCCAGCAGATGCGCGCAGGCAGTCCCTGGAAAGCGATCCGTTCGCGCGCCATATCCAGCCAATGATGTAGATGCGGATCGTCCACAAGCTCCTTCACTTTGGCATCGGTTTTGTAGATATCCTCTGGATCGCCCGACAAAGCCACCCACCGGAACGGGCCAATACCACGGCAAAAGAGCGGCCTAATATAAGCGGGCACAAAGCCGGGGAAAGCGAAGGCATTCTCAAGTCCTTCATCCAGTGCCACCTGCCGGATGTTGTTGCCATAATCAAAGGTTGGAACACCAGCATCCCAGAAATCAACCATCGCTGAGACATGAATTTTCATTGACGCTCGGGCGGCCTTTTCAACGGCCTTGGGATCGCTTTCACGTTTTTCGCGCCACTGAGCCATCGTCCAGCCTTGCGGCAGGTAACCGTTGATTGGATCATGTGCCGATGTTTGATCGGTCACGATATCGGGATGGATGCCGCGGCGGACGAGTTCGGGGAAGATGTCCGCCGTATTGCCGAGCAAGCCTACAGACTTGGCTTCACCTGCCTGGGTCCAACGCGTGATCATTTCTAATGCTTCATCCAAGGTGTCGGCACGTTCATCCACATACTGTGTGCGCAAGCGGAAATCGATGCTATCTGAATTACATTCAACGGCCAGACAGCAGGCGCCGGCCATGGCTGCCGCCAGTGGTTGTGCTCCGCCCATGCCGCCCAACCCGCCGGTCAGTATCCATTTTCCACTAAGATCACCACCATAGTGCTGGCGACCCGCCTCGACAAAGGTCTCGTATGTACCCTGCACAATGCCCTGAGACCCGATATAAATCCACGAACCGGCGGTCATTTGGCCATACATCGCCAAACCCTTTTTATCGAGCTCGTTAAAATGATCCCAGGTGGCCCAATGCGGTACCAAGTTGGAATTGGCGATTAATACCCGGGGGGCATCTTTGTGGGTCTGAAAGACACCAACCGGCTTGCCAGATTGGACCAACAAAGTCTGATCTTCCTCAAGATCCTTCAGGCACGCCACGATCTTATCAAAGTCGGCCCAGGTCCGCGCCGCCCGCCCGATACCGCCGTAAACGACCAGTTCGTGTGGGTTTTCGGCTACGTCCGGGTGCAGGTTATTCATCAGCATCCGCATTGGTGCCTCAGTCAGCCAGCTTTTGGCTGTGATCGTGGTGCCGGTGGCCGGATAAATGTCACGGGTATTCTTGCGTGGATCGCTCATTACGCGCCTCCTAGGGTCGGGGCCAGATCAGCCAGGGTTGAGAGAATTTGTTTCAGATGCGGGCGTAGCTTTGCCGCGCGCTCATCATCGTAGGTCCATGGTGCCGCTTCCCGCGTCAGATATGCGGATTGCGCCAACTCCATTTGAATTGCATGGATGCCTCTCTGCGGTTGTCCATAGTGGCGCGTCGTCCAGCCACCTTTGAAGCGCCCATTTGTAATGCTGGTATAGCCGTCGGCAGCTTTGCAAATTTTCAACACAGCAGATTCGATTTCCGGACTGCAGGTCGTACCCTGATTTGTGCCGATGTTGAAATCAGGCAAAGTGCCGTCGAAAAGGAAGGGAATATTTGACCGGATTGAGTGACAATCATAAAGGATCGCAACACCGTGGATATCGCGGACTCGTTCAAGTTCGGCTGCAAGTGCCGCATGATAAGGCGCATGGAAGGCCAAGCGTCGGGCTTCAATGGCGGTTGCGTCTGGTTCGATAATCCAGATATTGTTGCCATCGAAATCTACCATTGGCACCAGCCCGGTCGTGTTTTGCCCAGGATATAGCGACGCACCAGACGGATCGCGGTTGGCATCTATGACATTGCGATGGAACGTTGCGCGGACTGTTGATGCTCCTGGAAAAACGCCATCATAGAGCGTGTGAATATGCCAATCAGTGTCGTCTAATTTTTGCCCACGGGAATTTAATTGAGTCCCTATTTCATCAGGAACAAATGTACCGGTATGGGGTAAGCCCAGTACAATCGGGCTGTTCCCCTGGTGAACGTTTACAGGTATCATATGGCAAGCTCCGGCATTTCGATTTTTGCCACACGCGCAATGTCGCCGCTTGAAATCATTAGCCATGCGCACTCCAGATCGGGGGCAAGGTAGCGGTCGTCGCCAAGCGTTGCGACATCCATCCGCACCCGTGCGACAACGCGTTGCAATGGCTCACTGGTGGTTAACGGCGCACGGAATTCGATGCCTTGTGCCGCGCAAAGCAATTCAACACCCAAGATGCGTTCAAGATTTTCAACCATCTGTCCCAAGCGACGTGCACCATGGGCTGCCATACTTACATGGTCTTCCTGGTTCGCACTTGTGGGCGTGCTGTCGGTCACGCAGGGGTTGGCCAAATGTTTGTTCTCGCTCATCAGTGCGGCGGTGGTGACCTCGGCAATCATGTAGCCGCTGTTGAGCCCGGGGTTGGGTGTTAGAAACGGCGGCAAATTAAAGCTGAGCACCGGATCAACAATCAGCGCCACGCGACGCTGCGCAATCGCACCGATCTCGGCTACCGCGAGGGCAATCATATCTGCCGCAAAGCCAACTGGTTCTGCATGAAAGTTGCCTCCTGAGACAATTAAATCTGCACCGACCAGAACAAGCGGGTTGTCGGTGGCTGCGTTGGCCTCGATTTGCAGGGTTTGACTTGCCATACGCAAAACATCTATGGCCGCTCCGGTGACTTGCGGTTGGCACCGGATGCAGTAGGGGTCTTGGACCCGCGCATCGTTTACGATATGGCTCTCGCGGATTTCGGATCCAGCAAGCAAGCTGCGCATTGTCTCGCCGGCCTGAATCTGACCGCGATGTCCGCGCAATAAGTGGATTTCGGGTTGGAGCGGAGCGGTCGAGCCCATGATAGCTTCCGTCGACAGGGCCGAGGTGACCAAAGCGGACTGGGCTGCACGCCAAGCCCCAAAAAGGCCTGCCAAAGCAAAAGCTGTTGAAAATTGTGTGCCATTAATGAGTGCAAGCCCCTCTTTTGGCCCTAATTCAATTGCTGTCAGGCCAGCGGCGGCCAGGGCCTTGGCTCCGGTTAAGACTTGACCGCCGAACTCTGCCTCGCCATGTCCCATCATGACAGCGGCCATATGCGCTAGCGGCGCCAGATCGCCCGATGCACCCACTGAACCTTGAGCGGGAATGACAGGAGTGACGCCCTTGCTGAGCATTGCTTCGAGCAAATCGATCAATTCGAACCGGACGCCAGAGGCTCCACGCCCCAGGCTGAGCAGTTTCAGAGCCATCACCAGTCGTGCGTGCCGGCGCGGGATCGCAGGGCCGACGCCGCAGCAATGCGACAGGATCAGGTTGCGTTGCAATTTGGCCGTGTCTTCTGACGCGATCTTGACGCTGGCCAGTTTGCCAAAACCTGTGTTGACGCCATATACCGCCTCTGTCCCGGCAGCAGCTATCGCGATACATGCGTGGGCTCGTTCAATTGCGGGACGGCAGGACGGATCAAGACGGACGGCCGCCTCATCCCAATAAATGTCGGCCAATTGGTCAAGTGTGACTGTGCCTGGGATAAGCGTAAGTAGGGTCACGACGTTCCTCCGAAAATGCGCGTGTGAAGAGGGTTGAAACCGATCCGATAGGCCAGTTCTGCAGGATGTTTGATGTTCCAGACGGCAAGGTCGGCCCGTAGCCCGACGGCGATCTGACCGCAATCGGTCAGGCCAAGAGCCTTCGCGGCATGGCAGGTTACGCCCGCCAGAGCTTCTTCGGGTGTCAGGCTAAACAGAGTGCTTGCCATGTTCATCGTCAGCAGAAGTGATGTCATTGGCGAAGAGCCGGGATTGCAATCGCTGGCCAGTGCTATTGGAACGCCATGTTTGCGCAAAGCTTCAATTGGTGGGGCTTGCGTTTCGCGAACTGTATAAAACGCGCCGGGAAGAAGCACGCCGACTGTGCCAGCTGACGCCATAGCCGCAACGCCGTCTTCATCAAGGTATTCAATATGGTCAGCTGACAAGGCGCCGTAGCTTGCTGCAAGCTTAGCGCCACCAAGGTTAGAGAGTTGCTCAGCATGCAGCTTCACTGGCAGATTTAGGTCGCGCGCTACATCGAAAATCCGAGCAATTTGAATTGGCAGGAACGCGATTCCTTCGCAAAAGCCGTCAACCGCATCAACTAGCCCCTCGTCGTGGGCTAAGCGGAGCGTCGGAATGCAAACTTCGTCAATGTAATCATCTGCGCGGTCCTGGAATTCGGCAGGCACTGCATGGGCCCCGAGGAAACTCGTGACAACGCGGACCGGACGATGTTGTTCCAGTGCGCGCGCGGCGCGCAGCATGCGTAACTCTGTTTCGGTATCCAAACCGTAGCCGGATTTTACCTCCAAAACAGTAACACCTTCGGCCAAAAGGGCATCAACACGGGGCAAGGCGTCCACGATCAACTCGGCCTCGCTTGCTGTGCGTGTCGCCGTCACGGTTGAAATAATCCCGCCACCGGCGCGCGCGATCTCTTCATAACTTGCCCCATTCAGACGCATTTCAAATTCAACCGCTCGGTTGCCGCCGTGTATAATATGGGTATGGCAGTCAATGAGCCCTGGTGTGACCAAACGACCTTCAAGAGATGTTTCGTCCAGGCTTAGGAGCGCTTCAGGTGCATTTTCTTGCGGGCCAACCCATGCAATTAGACCGTCAACAACAGCAATGGCGGCATCCTCGATCAATCCATAAGCGACTTTAGAATCAGCCATCGTTGCGACGGACAGATTGGTGTAAAGGCGATTTTTACTAGACATCTCAACCCAATCAGTTTTGAATATTCTCTTTTAATGTATGTTTGAATATATAATATGTCTATACATAATTATAGAATGCCTAAATGAAAACAAAAAGGAATTTCCCGATGATTTTCGCTAAGCGCGCATTCTTGTCGACTGGTTGGGCTGAAAACGTCCGACTAAAGATCGAAGAAGGCTGTCTGTCTGAGGTCAGCGCAGGCTGCGCCGTGGAACCGGATGACGTTGTTGTGGACACGGTTCTGCCCGCGCTCGCCAACCTGCATAGTCACAGCTTTCAGCGTGCCATGGCAGGTATGACGGAATACCGGATGGCTGGGAAAGACAGCTTCTGGACTTGGCGCGATTTAATGTACCGATTTGCGGCTCACCTCACGCCCGAGCACATCGAGGCGATTGCGGCCTTCGTATTTCTTGAGATGCAAGAAACCGGATATGCATCGGTCGGAGAGTTTCACTACATTCACCACCAGGTGGGCGGCGAACCATATGATGATCTGGGTGAGCTGTCTGCTCGCATCTGTGCTGCCGCCTTGACAACGGGCATCGGGCTGACGCATTTGCCGGTGCTTTACACGTACGGCGGGGCCGGGGAAAGGCCGCTGGAGCCAGGCCAGTATCGTTTCGGCAATTCCGTTGATCGATTTACCCGTCTGGTGGAGCGTGCACGCGTCGCGGCGGCCCATCTTCCGGCAGATTGTCTCGTTGGTATTGCCCCTCATTCGCTCCGTGCAACGTCGCCCGATGATTTATTGGCCGTGCTGAGCGCACATCCCACGGGTCCGGTGCATATTCACATCGCAGAGCAGCCGAAAGAGGTGCGCGATATTAAAGCATGGCTAGATGCCCGCCCGGTGGACTGGTTATTGTCTAACGCTGATGTGGATACAAGATGGTGCCTGGTTCACGCGACACACATGACCGAATCCGAGACGTTGGCGATGGCAAAGTCGGGCGCAGTCGCCGGGCTATGCCCTCTGACCGAGGCTAATTTGGGTGATGGGCCGTTTAACGGGTCAACCTATTTGACTGCTGGCGGGGCATTTGGTGTGGGATCAGATTCTAACGTGCTGATCTCGCTAGCCGAGGAATTGCACATGTTGGAATATTCACAGCGCCTACGTGATATTGCACGTAATGTGATGGTCGTGGCGGAAGGCTCAATCGGCCAAACGCTTTACGCGGGAGCGGCAAGGGGTGGCGCTCAGGCATTGGGACGTGGTGCCGGAGAGATTGCCGTTGGACAGGTTGCGGATCTTGTCGCCATCGACAGTAACGACACGGCGCTTTGTGCATTGCGGACTGATCAGTTGTTTGACGGGCTGGTGTTTGCGGCTAAGGACCGTGTGGTGACAGACGTCTGGTCAGCAGGTCGCCATGCTGTAAAAGAAGGCCGCCACATTGCCCGCGACAAAATCGTTGCGGCTTACCGGCTGGCTATGACCAGTTTGGTGGCTTCCATTTGATCCAGATAGATCAGCGAGGGCATTGTTAGAGTAAAATCTATTGATTTTAAGTGGTGCCCCTGGCCTGACTCGAACAGGCACGCCCTAAGGACAACAGATTTTGAATCTGTCGCGTCTACCAATTCCGCCACAGGGGCCCGCGTGGAAACAGCCGCACTATAGCAATGAATGGCTGCGGGTCAATAGTGCTTCTCGGGCGCCTTGGCGAAGATCACTCTTTTAACGTTTTACGTTGTTCGAGCCGCTCAAAAAAGCTAGAAAAAGCCTACTAGTTGGGTTTAGAGCGGATTTGGTCATCGGATGCTGCGACGTTTATATGATTTCACCATGGGATTGGCGGCCCGGCCGCAAGCGAAGGCGTTTCTAGGCGCCATTTCCTTTATTGAAAGCTCTGTCTTTCCCATTCCGCCGGATGTTCTGCTAATTCCCATGGTTCTTGCCAACCGGGCGCAGGCTTGGCGTATCGCTCTTATTTGCTCAGTTTTTTCTGTTCTTGGCGGAATGTTCGGATATTTGATTGGTGCAGTTTTCTTCGAATGGATCGGGCAGTCGATCATCGAGTTTTACGGCTATGCTGACCAGTTCGGGCGATTTACGGAAGCCTATAACGAGTGGGGTGGCTGGATCGTAGCTTTCTTCGGCCTGACCCCTTTTCCCTACAAGGTCATCACCATTGCTAGCGGTGTAACGCATTTAAATTTCGCGGTTTTTATTGTTGCTTCTGTGCTTTCCCGTTCGTTGCGGTTTTTTCTGGTCGCCGGATTATTGTGGAAGTTTGGGGAGCCAATTCGTGCCTTTATCGAAAAGTATCTCGGCTTGCTGACGGTCGCGTTTTTTGTTCTGTTGATTGGTAGTTTTCTGGCCCTGAAATATATTCTTTAAGGCAGCGGGATATGGATTTGTTGTATAAAAATGCCCTGTGGACCGCGCTTGGTGCCAGCGTCGGAGCCCTCGGAGCGGCTTTTACATCGCAATATGTATTTGGGCTCTGGCCTTGTGTTCTCTGTCTCTATCAACGCTGGCCATATGCTGCGGTTATTGCGATTGCGCTGATCGGGATCGGACTGCGACGAAAAATGGGAAGCGGCATTTTCCTTCTTTTCTGTGCCGTTGGTTTCGCGGCAACGGCACTTATCGGCGGTTTCCATGTCGGGGTCGAACAGGGCTGGTGGGAAGGGACGACGGAATGTGTCGGTGACACATCCAAGGCTTTGAGCCTTCAAGACTTAAAAGCCCAGATTATGTCAGCGCCTGTCGTCCGATGCGATGATATCGCCTGGTCTCTTTTTGGCATTTCCATGGCGGGTTTTAACGTGATTGCGGCAGCAATCATGACTGTTTTTAGTCTTGTCGCGGCCCTACATTCGTCTAAAGTTGTAAAATGATGAAAAAACACGCAGAAAATACAAAGTCGGCCTTTGGCTGGCAGCCCGGGGGTTTAAGCCCAAGGGAGCAACTTGAGCGTATTATCCGGGTGGATCATGCCGGTGAATATGGAGCGGTACGTATTTATGAGGGGCAACTGGCTGTTTTGAAGGACAGTCCGGAGGCTGAAACTGTTCGTCACATGAAAGAGCAGGAAGAGCAGCACCGCGAGAAATTTGAACAACTACTGACCGAAAACAGGGTGCGTCCGACACTACTCACCCCGTTATGGCATGTCGCGGGATATGCACTCGGTGCCGGGACAGCGATGCTGGGTAAAGAGGCGGCCATGGCCTGCACAGAA
>NVRR01000002.1 GCA_002732675.1 Sneathiella sp.
AGCAACTGAAACCGCTGAATCAGATGTCATCACCAACCGCGCTGCGGCAATGGGTGAATGGTATAAAAGCGGCGGCATTGATCTTGGTGTCCATGGCCGTGTGACTCACCTGATGCCTGGTGATGAGCTGATGTTCCATTCGGCAGAGCATCCACATGATAATTACGAGGCGTTTGCGTCCGGTTTATTGCGTGAAATGGCCCGTGCAATTGGCTGCACCTACGAGCAGCTAACCGGGAACTATACGAACGCCACCTACTCAAGCCTTCGCATGGGCACTTCCGAAACGTGGCAGATTGCACTGCAACGCAGAGAGAACATTGTAGCCCCGTTTATGCAGTCTTCCTATGAGGCTTGGTTGGAAGAAGCCATTCGCATTGGCCGGGTGTCATTTCCAGGCGGCATTACAGCGTTTTACCGCAACAAAACATCAGCCTGCAGAGCCTCTTGGATGGGACCAAGCAAACCATCGGCTGATGATTTGAAGACAGCAAAAGCGCGCTCAATCGAAATCGGCAACGGACTCAAAACCATGCAGCAATCGGTGTCTGAGGAAGGCGTCGACTTTGACGATCACATGGAGCAACTGACCGCCGAAGTGGAAATGTTTGATGACATGGGCCTCAACCATCCCTTGAAACAAGGCATCGATATTGAGCCATCCGAAGGCTTTGCCGCTGAAAAGGAAGGCGCATAATGGCTGTTGTCCTGACAGGCTTGGATTTGATCAACGAACCTTGCGCAGCCTATGCCGCGCTTTATCCGCAGTGGGTGAATTTCAAGGCTGGTGGTCAGATTGTCGAGATTGAAGACAAGAACGGGCGGCGCACCAAGTGGTCATCTGCCAATTCAGGCGGGTTTGATGATGTGATGCGCGACCTTCAAAAGCGCTGCAATGCGAAGTCTGGCCGCCGCCGCCGCTATGCCGTGGCTGCATCCTCCCGAACTTAGGAAATCCAATGAGCAATAATCATTTGCCTCTAATCGCGAAAGCGGTTCAGAGGCCGCTACTGCTGCACCCAACAAAGGCAGAATGGATACTGCATGCTCTTTCCGGGCGCATTGGTTTTGATACGCCAGAGCCAGCCGGGCCGGATGCCAGCCGCTTTCGTGGTGATTGGCGCGATGGCATTGATCAGCATGGGGCATCTGCCAGCTACGCGGTAGAAAACGGCGCTGCAATTATCCCTGTTACTGCCTCGCTGGTAAATCGGGGTGCATGGGTTGGTGAGAATTCCGGGCTGCAAAGCTATGAGGGTATCGAATACCAACTCAAGCACGCCATGAGCAACGACAAGGTTGAGCGCATTGTGTTCGACATTGACAGCCCGGGCGGTGAAGCGGGCGGCATGTGGGGCATCTCTGAAGCCATTCGGGCATCGGGCAAGCCAACGGTCGCATTGGTCAACGATATGGCCTGTAGCGCCGCTTATGGCATTGCGTCGGCCTGTGATCAGATCATCTGTTCGCCCACAAGCGTTGTTGGCTCCATTGGAGTGATCCTTGTTCACATGGATTGGTCCAAGAACCTTGCAGAAGAAGGCATCACGCCGACCATCATTCATGCAGGCGCACGAAAGGCAGATGGCAATCCATACGAGCCATTGCCAGAAGCCGTGCGCGAGGATCTGCAAACCGAAGTTGACCGCTATTACGAGCGGTTTGTCGAGACTGTGGCCGCTGGCCGGTCTGGCATCACACCTGAACAAATCCGCGCCACTGAAGCGCGTTGCTATATCGGACAAGACGCGGTTGCCGCAGGTCTTGCCGATGCCATCGGGACACTGGACAGCGTTCTTTATCCAGAATCTCAAACTCAAACGCCCCAAGGCCGGGGCAATTCAAAGGGAAAAGCCATGTCGGGAGACAACCCTACGCTTGCGGCTGTAGCAGGCATTACTGAAACTCAAATAAATGCGGCGGTTGATGCTGCACGCATTGAAGGCGCTACAGCAGAGCGGGAGCGGATTAAATCAATTCTCGCCTGTGATGCCGCTAGTGGCCGCATCGAAACAGCACAAGCATTGGCCTTTACGCCAGGCATGACCGCTGAAACCGCAACTGAAACATTAGAAACCGTGCCGCTGCCTGATGCCAACACGGGTGCCAGTGTGATGGGCATGTCAGTGATCGAAACGGATGCTGACAAACCCAAGCCATCGGGCGGCACAACGCTCAAAAACCCCAATTACTATCTCAACAAACGCCGCGATGCCGTGGCTGTTCAACAGGGAGTATAATTTATGCCTGTGCTCACAGAAGGACGCCATACCGGCGAGTTCATTCTCACCGAGTCCAATGGCAAACGGTCGCGCGATAACGTGACTGTTGCATTCACGGCGGCGGGCAAACTCGCTGCTGGCACCGTGATGGGTAAAATCACATTAACGGACAAGTGGAAGCCTCATGAAGATGGCGCTTCCGATGGTTCTGAAACCGCCGCTGGCATTCTCTACGACAACGTAGCAGCAGAGGCTGCAAGCGATGTTGTTGCCGTCATGATTACCCGTGACATGGAAGCCAAACGAGGCGCTCTTGAATGGGATGCTTCAGTCAACACCACAGCCAAAGAAGACGCTGCCATTACCGAGCTGGCAGCCTTTGGCATCGTCATTCGCGAAGGAGAATAACCCATGGTTATGCTTGACGTATTTAAACAGGATGCCTTCAGCTTTACCTCGCTGACGCATCGCATTCTTGAACGCCCATATATTCCCGGCTTGATCGGTAAGATGGGTTTGTTCGACGAGGATCCAATCAGCACCACATCAGTGGCGATTGAGAAAATGGGCCAATCCATTCGCTTGATCGAGCCAACACCACGCGGCGGACCAGGTGAAACCGGCTCAAATGACAAGCGGAATGTTCGCCAGTTCATTGTTCCCCACTATCAGTGGGATGGTTCAGTGATTGCGGATGAAGTGCAAAACCTTCGTGCGTTTGGTGAAGAAAATGAAGTCGAGACGGTTCTTGGCCATCTTGACAAAATTACCAATCGTGATCTGCTTCGCATGGATGCAACCTTGGAACATCAACGCATTGGCGCAATCAAGGGTATCGTCATCACACGAGATGGTGCAACGCTCTACAATTGGTTCACCGAGTTTGGTGTTACACCGCCTGCTGCCGTCAACTTTGCACTTGGCACGGCTGCAACGGATGTTCGCCTAAAATGCGAAGAAGTCATCTATGGTATTGAAGATGCGCTCGATGGCGATGCTGGCCTGGGCGATGTCCAGGTGGATGGTGTTGTTGGCCGGGATTTTTGGAATTTCCTCATAACACACCCCAAAGTGGAAGCGACTTACCAGAACTGGGAAGCTGCTGCTGCATTGCGGACCGGTCTAGTTCGCAGCACACCGTTTGAATTTGGTGGCATTCGTTTCCATCGCTACAAAACCGGCAAAAAGGTTCGCGAGTCCAAAAACAAAGCTGGCGCAGCTATCGGAGCCTTTATTGGCACGGATGAAGCACGCTTTGTTGCTCGCGGCGTACCTGAATTGTTCAAGACGGTGTTTGCACCTGCTGACTACAATGAAACCGTCAACACGCCAGGTCAGGCTCGGTATCTGCGCCTTAGAGAAAAAGACAACAACAAGGGCTATAATTTCGAAATGCAATCAAACCCGCTTTCGATCTGCGCACGCCCTGAGACATTGTTCAGCGGTACTCGCGTCTAATGACCTGGCGGGAAGGGATTGCTGCGTCCGATGATGCATTGGATGCACATTTTGGCGAGCTTTTTGAGTTGATCCCACGCATTGCGGGAGCAAACACAAAGGGTGCCGATGATCCCAACCGGCGCGGGTTTTGCTTTGTCGGCATTTTCTATGATGACGATTCAACAATTGATGGAGCGCCAACACACAACCGGCGCTCCACTCAACCATCTGTATCTGTTCTGAACAGAAATATTGAAAACCCAATCAAGCACCGGGACTGGCTAAAGCAGCAATGCACCGGCGCGATTTGGGAGGTTACTCATCAGGCAGAAGACGGGATTACCAAAACTGAATTTCATTTGGTTAAATCAGGCAGGGGGCCACGCACATGAGCTTGCAACTGACAGCGGTGAGATTGGCAGCCATAGCTGCCCTCACGAATGGTGGTGTTACCCCATACCCAACGATTGCCAAAGAAGAGGTGCATGATAGCCGCCAAGACCCGACCAGTGATCTTTATCCAGGGCAGTGGCGGCCTAACATTTCGATCTACACAGAGCAGGATGTGAACGATGAACCCAGCAATACGCCAGGGCGATTTCGTAAACGAGAAATTGGGCTGACCATTGGCTATGAGGTTGGCGCTTGGATGGTTGATGATGAGGACAATGAGGGCTACGCGGTGCCGGAAACAACGGCGCAACTGGAGCTGATGCTCGATATGATGTCGCATCAAATCCGCACGGCGCTATTTGCACCTACGGTTTGGGGGCAGCTATGGCAGGATCAAATTCGAAAGATACTCTCTGTTTCATCCGTGCGGTATTCCACCTCGGAACATCAATATCGAATGGCGAGCCGCGAACTCACCTTTGCCTTGGAAATAGCACCTGATTGCGACATTGGCTTGTGGACAGAGCAAGGCCCTGTTCCTGCGCCGCAAATCCCAGAGCCACTGGCAACGATATTGCAGACCATTATCGACAATGGCGATGGCGATACGCTGGCGCTGGCTAACGATCTGATTGCGCAAATTACGAGCATCGGTCTGCCTCCTGATCAGTTCCCACTTGCGCCAATGAGCGGCTTCACTCTGGAAGTTCCGCATCCTGGCCCTGTGCAGTCAAACCAAACACCGCCGATTATCGCTGGCGGCCCGACCGACCTCTAAAAAACGAGAGATATCTCATGGATACAATAACCGGGCGTCCAGCGCCGGGGGCAGTTCTGCTTGACCCATCCAATGGTTATCAGGCCTTGCCCGCTGATGAGGATTCCACCGTTCCGCGCAACTCGCATTGGCTGCGATATCTCAAGCGCGGTGAATTTATCGAAGCTGCACCAGCAGTAAAAACCCCACCGAAAGTGGCCCCAAGCAAGGCCAACTCAAAACATGATGAGGATAAAGACTGATGTCCATCAGCTTTGAACGAATTCCGTCTGGCGGCTCGCAGTTGGTGCCGCTGTTTTACGCAGAAATTGGGTCTGGTGGTACGCCTTACACCCAGAACAAACGGCTTTTGCTGATTGGTCACATGACTGAAACCGCCAATGCGGCAGCCGGTGCCAATGTTGGTACTGCCACAAAAGAACAGCCGTATTTTCTGGATGAGGTGAACGCATCTGGTTTGTTTGGCAGCCGTTCGATGCTCCGCCAAATGGCTGATGCTGCGCGGGCTATTTTCCCAACCGGTGAAATCCATGCCATGGCCATTGATGCGCCAACTGGTGTGGCTGCAACAGGCAAGATCACGGTTGGTGCCATCACGCTTGGTACGCAGGGCTCGCTTTACATTTATGTTGATGGTGAGCGCCTATCTGTTGGTGTGAATGCAACGGATACCAACGATACCGTGGCTACTAAAATCACGGCCGCCATTAATGCAAACATCGACCTGTCACTTGTTGCTGTTGTGAATGGCACGAACTCCAATGAAGTTGACCTGACAGCGCACCATGTGGGTGCACAGGGCAATGATGTCTCTGTTGAACTCGATTACCTTGGCGATGAAGGCCCGCTCTCTGCGACGCTTCTGACCATTACGGTTATGTCTGGTGGCACAGGCACGCCCAGCCTGACAGATGCCTTTGCTGGCATGGGTTCGGAAGAATTCGATACCATTGTCTGTTATGCAAATGACATCACATCCCTTGGTCAAGTTGAAGATGAACTGGGCAATATCAGCGGGCGCTGGTCACCAACACAGCAGCTTTACGGCCACTATATCACGGCCAAGAAAGGTACGGTTTCCAACCTGATTGCTATCATCGAACCGCGCAATGATGGCAACGCCTCGATTATCGGTTTGACTGGGAATCCAACACCACCATGGATTGTTGCTACCGAGGCTGCAGCATGGGTGGCGCTGACCACACAGGGCACGCCAGATATCAGCCGGCCATTGCAAACCCTGCCTCTTATCAAGGCAAAACCGCCCAAAACCAATCTTGACCGTCACAGCATTGCAGAGCGCAATTCCATGATAGCTGCGGGGGTTTCTACCCTGCATGTTCGGCGCGACGGAACCATGGCGATAGATCGCTTGGTTACCACAGAGAAACGCAACCAATGGGGCACGCCTGACAACACATTCCGTGATTTGATTACGCGCTATCAGATGGTGCACTTTGTCCGATCCATGCGCACACGAATTGAAACAGAGCATGGCCGCAAGGCGTTAGCCCGCCGCAATCCAGGCAATAATTCGGGCGTCGCAACACCTGATGACATTCGATACACGCTGGAACACGAGTACCGCCGTTTGGAACTGCAGGCTTTGGTGGAAGACTCGGATTGGTTTGCTTCCCAACTGGTTGTCGAAATCAATGCCAATGATCCAACCCGCATCGACGTTCTGGCACCAGTGGATGTGGTCAATCAGCTTCGTATTGTCGCCATGCGCGCCGTTACATTTCTCCAGTCATAAGGAACCGATATCATGACAGATTGTTGTCGCATTAAGGGCGGTCGGATTGAATTTCGGTTCAACGGCCAAATCTATGAGGGCGAGGGTGATGTCACCATTATGCCCACCAATACAACCCGTGAGGAAGGCGCTACCACATCGGGTAAGGCCATCGTGCGGGCAACGCCTCGATCGTACGGGTTTGAAATCGAGAACTTCGTGCAGACCTGTGACAATGATCCAATTGATCTTTGGTACGGCTGTGATCTTGATGCCACCGTGGTGGAAGTTGAGAACGGCACACGGCACCTGTTTACCGGGGGCATGATGGTTGGTGATCCGCAGGCAAACATTTCTCAGGGGCAATTGTCAGGCATGAAGTTCATCGCTGATGATTATCAAAAGCGGAGTTCGTAATAGACCCGCATAAATACCTAAGGTTGTGCAAATGATTATATTAGTTCAATGTTCCGAGTGTAACACGCTACGGATTGCTGATATGGAACGAGACATGGACTTGGTTCGCAAGATTTTTCTGGCTATTCAGAAAAAGGCAGACTTAATTCCGCGTTCAATGGAGATTGAGGGCTTTGATGAAGCCCTGGTTGCAAGGCATTTTGAGATGCTGCTTCATGCTGGCTACATTGACGGCACCAGTCAGCAACTTGCAAGCCGAGCCTCTCCCACCATATTTGTGAAAGATATGTCTTGGGAAGGCCACGATTTCCTCGCGGCAATTGCTGAAGACACGGTCTTTGCCAAACTCAAGGCTGGAATGGGGAAAACAATTGCGACCGTTCCACTATCGGTGATCAAAGATACCGCTGTGGCGCTGGCTGGTGCCTACGCAAAATCCCAATTTGATTTGAGCTAACCACACCTCAAATTCAAACCGCACAGGCTCCCACATGGGGGCCTTTTTTATTACCCAAACCTCAACATAAAGGCCGCGTTTGCGAAGGCAACGCGTGAATAACCATGACCAAAGTAAAGCTTAAAACCCCTATTGAAGTGCAACGTGATGGTGTGCTGACAATGCTTGCTGAAATCGAAGTGAATGAGCCGAAAGTCAGCTTTGCGATGTCCAACGACATTCCAATGCGCACCATTGTGCAGGCTAGCGGCAAGGGAAGCACCGTCGAGGTCAAAACGGATTCGGCGATATTGGGTGTGTGGGCGCGTCACATGACAGGGCTTTCCACATCTGAGATGGAGCTGATTTCATTCCCTGATTACTGCGAGGTCCAAAAGCAGGTGGAGGCGATCCTCGGCCCTTTGGTACGATAGAGCGTCACGGGGTTTCAGAATTTCAGCTCGGCCAAATGGTCGATATCATGATTTTCGAATGGCGCATTTCAATTGCTGAAATCAATGCCATGACGCTCTCCCAAGTCTCTCTGTGGTTTGAGCGCGGTGCCTCATTCCACAGCGAACGCAGCCGTCTTATCCAAGCAAAAAGAAAACAATAATGACCACATTAAACGCTGAAATTGTAATCTCTGTGGCAGATCGTGCATCACACGTATTTGCGAGAGTTTCCAAAGGTGCGGAAGGTTTTCACAAGCGGATGGGTAAGGTTGCAGACCGTGTAAACCGCCAGACAAAAAGAGCAGGCCTTGCCATTGGGGCTGGCCTGGCTGTTTCGATAAATCAGGCAAGGAAATACTCGGCTGCACTAACTGACCTTGGCATTGTTACAGGTCAAAAAGCGGATGAATTAGAGAGGATTGGCGATCACTATTTGAAGGTTTCTGGCAAAGTAAATCAATATGCCATTGATCTTGTGAAATCCGCAAATATCTTGGCGGGAAAGGGCCTGGACGCCGATAAAATTGAGGGTTTGGTTGAAGTTGTAGGCCGTGCTGCAACTGCAACCGGAGCTTCATTGGAAGACCTTACTAACACAACGTTTTCCCTTGTCGATAACTTGAAAATAGCACCTGAATATATCAAGCGAGCATTGGATATCCTGGCTAAGGGCGGCAAGGAAGGTGGGTTTGAGCTGGAGGCCATGGCGAAACATATTCCATCGTTGTCTGCTGCAATGCGAACTTTGGGCATGGAGGGCGAAATGGCGGCAGCGCAGCTAACTGCTGCTCTACAGGTCGCGATGAAAGGCGCTGGCTCTGAAAATGAGGCTGCCAATAATATGCAGAATTTTCTGGCTAAGCTTACATCACCTGAAACAGTTAAGCGTTTTTCAAAATTTGGTGTCAGTGTTGAGAAAGTTTTGGCTGATGCCGCTGAGAACGGAGTGACTCCTTTTGAAGCTATGATTGAAAAAGTAGCTGAGATTACAAAGGGTGACCCTTTCAAACTTGGCCAGCTATTTGGTGATTTACAGGTCCAGAATTTTCTCAAACCAATGCTTTCCGATCTTGATGAGTACAAGCGCATTCGAGACGAAGCCTTGAAATCAGAGGGTTTGATTGATCAGGATTTTCTAATTCGCATGAAAGACTCTGATGAGCAGTTCAAGCGTTTCGGCATCAATATGACAACGTTCGCAACTATCTTTGGTACTAAAATATTGCCAAAGGTAAATGATCTAATGATGCGCGCCAGTGATTTTCTGGACGGTTACGATATTGGCGCACTTGCTGATCGTGTTATTGGCGTTTTTGAAAAATTCGCATCCGGCATTGCAATCGTATCAAAGGCAATCATGAGTGCGGCTCAGTTCATGGGCATTGATGGCATTAATGCTGAATGGCTCATAGTAGCAGGCACAGCAACATTGCTTGGGATTGCTTTATCAGGGATTGCGCTAAAACTAGCGGCTTTGGCGGCGTGGCCTGTTGCCAAGCTCTTTGCAATGGCGAAAGCCGTAGCCCTTGCCTTTGGTCGCATTCAAGGTTCAGCCACTGCAACCAGTATAGCTGTTAACGCTGCAAACGAGAGCACAAAAGCAATGGCCTCGGGTAAGGGCCTCAAGGGTGGCATTATGGGTAAAGCTGGCTTGCTCGCATATTCGGCCTACAAACTGATTGACGATATTCCTGGTCAAATAAAAATTATTACAGACGAGCAACGTGAACAGCTAAAGGCGGGTGCACGCCCCGAAGACATTGGCTTGGCCAAAAAACCCCAATGGGCTGAGGATTTGAACAGTTCAGGTTGGTCGCCTCGTGAGTTTTTGGAAAATACAGGCTGGTTATCCAAGACCAGGGAGGCTGAAACCGGATCGATGGAACCAGTAGAAGCACCACAGCAAACAGAGCGTATGGCCGCCGCGATAGCAAAGCTGAACGAGCTGCAAGCAACAGCCGATTATAAGTCGCCGCAGCAAAACTTAATGGCGATGATGGAACAGCTACGTGCAAACGCCAGTGAGCCTGTAGTCGCTGAAGTTACAGGCCCAGTAACGGCAGAGCTTTCAGGCCGAGCTGACGTAAGAGTGCATATTCGTGTTGATGGAGGCTCTGTTACCGAGACCAATGCCGCATCGGTTGGTGATATTCACGCAAATGTTGGCACTGATACAGCAGGAACATTGCCAGCAGGCTACTAGCTTAATTTATTTGATCACAGTGGCCTACAGACAGGCTGGGGCCTTTGGTTCCATACTCGGCACCAAACTCTGACCAGCCAAAATAGGAATATGAAGTGAATCTTTTAGTGTCCAAGTTGATATCAACTCTGGGGTCTGAGCCACACACTATGGTGGGCTCAGTGCCAAAAGAAAGCCCTGCATCGCAAAACAAAAAATAGTCAGTTTGTGTCAGTGATTGATAAATGTATTGAGTTTCGTTGCCGCCAACTTTCGTAATGGAAAAACGATCAAGGGGTGGCTCCACTGATACAGGAAAGGCTTCACCGTCTTTTATGTCGAATTGAACTTTCATGGTCTCAAAACAAATGAATTTCTTTTCAACGTCTGCCTTGTCATACGGCAATTGTTGGGCTGCTGCGCTACATGAGAATAAAAGGCTCAAAGCAAAATATCTGATCACTGAATTGTCCACATGTTTTGTTCAAGGGCTAAACCCTAGCTCCACATTTTCTGCAACGGTATCCACCACGGCCAGTAAGCACCACATATGCCCATACCAAAGCCCAGACACCAGTAACCAAAGTCAAAAGTAGGTGCAGAATATGATTTGGCTTCACGCCCAACGCCAGGACGTGTTCATCACACCTTTTGCAAAACCTGCTGTTGAGTTTTCTATCCATACCTGCTCCTTAGGGCTGCCGAAATATCGCTAATCGGTAGCCTTAAATTTGATCTTTGCAGGATTTTTCTATAGCTCGCACAGACTTAAAAATTCCAGCAAGTAATGCCAGTGCGATGCCGCCAATAATCGCAACATCACCAAATGTGCCTTTTGATAAGAAGAGCGCGATTATGCCGCTAAAAAAGCTCATCGTTCCGACAAAATAACCAAGATTGACTAAATGCATACTTAAGCGCGCCCTATACCAAGTTGAATAGAACCAAACGCTACAACCATAGGGTTTTGAAATCGAGATTGTGAAATGTGCGGAGGGGGCTACGAATAGCGTGATTGAATGCGAGTTGAATTAGAGGTGCCGCTGGACTGTTTTAGGCGGCGGTAGAGCCTCAACAAAGCATTGTACAGAGCCGTATGCTGACGGTCTGTGACACCGGCGCGTGACAAGAATCATTTACAAATTGTAAAGTCACACTACATTACAAGTACATTTGCAGTGCCATTTGCGCCCGCTATCGTTCGATGGGGGCCATTTGAGAAAGGAGCCCCAACGATGCATGATGCTCGAAATATTGCAAATATTCTAGTACGCAAGGCAGCTGAAGACGGCAACACCCTCACTCCAATGCAACTTTTAAAGCTAGTTTACATAGCTCATGGTTGGATGCTTGGGCTGTATGGTGTTCCATTAATTAGGAACCCTATTCAAGCTTGGAAATTTGGACCCGTTATTCCGGTCCTGTATTACTCAATTAGGCAATTCAGAGATAACCCGGTTGTTGGTGAAATTGCTTGCGAACAAAACGACCCAGACTTGGTTTTGGTGGAGACAAATCTGCTTGAACAAATTTACGCCCAATATGGTGGAAAATCCGGCATTGCTTTATCAAATCTGACGCACAAGGAAGGCTCGCCATGGGATCGTGTATTTGATGAGGAACGGTACGGGGTTGTAATCCCAAATGACATCATACAAGAGCATTATGCTCAATTAGCGGAGTGAATTTTGGGTGCCTGACCGAATCGATCCAAAAATTTACGCCCAAGCGCTAGAAAATTTTCGCAGGGTTTTAGCGGCGACTGAAATAAAAACTATAAAACCTGAAGCCGCTCTAGAAGTTTCATCGGATAGCCGCGCCAATAAAGAGGCAGTTGCGTTCGCTAATGATAATTTGGAAATACAAGCGCAAAAAAGTAAGCATCGCAGGCATGAGCAGACAATGGATATGTTTGCCAAGGGGTTCAAATGTATATTTTGGGCTGCAATCGTTTGTATATTGGCAGTTGCGTTCGTTTGGGTATGGCATCTTATCGCGCCCGATAATTGGCACTTTGTATCTCCTGAGCGGCTTGAAAAAATAAACCAAACACTGTTTGGAGGCGTGATCAGTTCATTGGTAACGGGATACGCAAAAAACCATTTGAAGTAGCCCGGCTGGATGATGCATTCGATACTGCCGATTGCCCTAACCATCAGCCTTATCAAGTATCAGGTAGCAAATCTTCTATGCTGCCTCTATAGGCTCGACAGTCATTTTCAATCCAAAGGCTTTCAATACACCTGTGAATGTCGATAGCTTTGGGTCTCCGGTTTCAGACAATGCTTTGTAAAGCGTATCTCTGGTAACGCCTGCCTGGCTTGCAACCGCAGTCATGCCGCGAGCGCGTGCAACAGTGTTCATTGCATTTTTCAAATAGCTAAGATCGCCAGAAGCCATGGCGTCTGCAATGAGTTCATTCTGCGATTGCTCATCATCCAGATATTGGGCGGCATCAAATGGGGTTGTTTCTAGGGTCATGTTAAATTTCCTTTGCCATTTCCTTGGCTTTGGCAATATCGCGTTTCTGTGAGCCTTTATCACCGCCGCACAGCAGGATGATAATCAACTCGCCTTGCTTGGCGAAGTAAACCCGATAGCCGGGGCCGTAATTGATTTTGAGTTCACCAATACCGTCAAAGAATTTCACATCACCAATCAGGCCAGACTGAACACGCACGAGGCGTTGAGCGATCTTCTGAGCGCCGCGCTTGTCTTTCATGCCGCTTAGCCATTTGGCAAAAGTCTTTGTTTGGATCATCTCTATCATGTGTATAATTTAATATACAAATAGCGATAAGTCAACCGATATGTAGAATTTAATATACAGCATAGGATTTCGAAATGTCTGCATGTCGTGACTGGACCAAAACCCTGCTGCCTGCATCCTACAAAGGTGTTGGGTTTGAGGTGGATAAGGAAACCACCAAGGGTGGTCGGCGCATTCAAACGCATGAGTATGTCAGCGCTGAAACTTGGGACAATGAGGATATTGGTCGCAAGAAAAAGCTGATCAGCGTATCCGGTTTTGTGCATGGGGATTTGGCAGATGTAACTGCTGCTGCTTTGATTGCCGCTGGTGAGAGTGTTGGGCCAGGGTTTTTGATTTTGCCGGGCCGCATACCAACTCTTGCGCGCTGCGAGAATGTCAGCACGTCTTTCAAAAAAGACAGTCTTGGTTACATGGAGGTTCAACTCGACTTTGTTGTTGAGCCGTTGGGCTTTGCCGGGGGCGCTGTTCTTGGCACCATTGCGCGCACTGTTCTGCACCTAGCCGGTGTTGCCATCACATTGTCAGGCGCTCTGCATGCGCGTCGGTATCGCGGGCGCACAAGTTCATCGGTTGCACAAAATGCGGCTGCTGATGGTCATAGGAACGCGGCTGGATATGTGACGCTGATCACCGATGGCACGCGAATGGCTGATGACGATGCCGCACCTGTGCGCCGTGATATCCAGACAGCATATGACGATGCCGATGAACATTCTCGCCAGGGCGAACGCGGCAACGTTGTTGGCCGACAGGTGTTTGTGCGCAGCCAAACTCAGACCCGACCACAATTTGGCGATGTGTTTGGTGAGATTATAGCCAGCATTGCAGAGGGCGCTCTTGACCCGCGTGAATGTGTGGATGCAATGCAAATTGGTGCCAGCGCCCAGTTCCGGCCTGAGTTTGAGAACAACAGCGTTGCATCCCGGCAAGAGCGTGATTTGCTGGCCGAATTAGAGGCGCTGGTGCAGCGCAATTCAATTGTTGGCCTGATGATAGCCATGGCACGCTTTTACACCGAGGGTGCGCATCTGGTGACCAAGGCAAGGGTGATCAATGATCGAGGCTTGATTGCCGATGTGGTGACGCCGGTTATCGAACTGATTGAAGACCCGGTAACCAAGAATGCATTTCTGGAACTGCGCGATGCATTGATTGACCTGCTGACCAATCAGGTTGCGGTGGCGGCGCAAGAAGTCACCGTTCAAAGCAAGCGATTGCTACCCGCCGTTTACTGGGCTCATTTTCTCTATGGCGATGCGGCCCGCGCTGAAGAACTGGCACAGCGCAATGATATTGGCCATCCAGTGATGATGCCTGCAACCTTCTCCGCATTGGTGCAATAACATGGCTTTGGAAAATGTAAGCCTGCGCGCAAATGGTGGTGAACGGTTCAACTGGAAAGAAATCACTGTCACGGCAGCGATGAAGGACGCGGCCCGTTCGTTTTCGCTATCGGTTACAGAGCCGGGTCCGCCTGGTAGCGAGCCATTTGTTTATGAGCCGGGCACCGAAATTGAGGTGTTGGCAACAGGCGATTTGATATTGGCCGGGTATGTGGGCGATTATGATCCGAAAGGCTCTGCAACTGATCACTCGATATCTGTCACAGGCAAAGGCAAGGGCATCGACTTTGTTCAATGTTCCGCCGTTCATCCAACAGGGCGCATTGAGCAGAAAGACCTTCTGGGAATTGCGAATGAGCTGAACCAGTTTGGCGTCACAATCACATGCGATGAAACGCTGGACAAAGAGCCTGCAATCCAAATTCCACAGGGTGACACCCCGTTTAACATTGTCAGCAAGCTATGCGCGCGGCATCGGCTGGTAATGATGGGGCAGGCCGATGGCTCAATCAAGCTTACGCGCGCGGGCAAGGATCGTCATTCAGGTGATCTGGTTCAGGGTAAATCAAACATCCTTTCGTTTAGCTCCAAGATCAGTGATGAAAACCGGCACTCGGAATACATCGTCAAAGGACAGGTTTCGATAGGCACCGATGATGATGCGCTGTCGCCTGAGGGGCGCTCGAAAGATGAAGGCGTTACGCGATACCGGCCAAAGATCATTATTCCTTCTGGTTCAGTGGATAAAAAGCGCGCGCAGGAAATTGCAGATTGGGAACGCGACCGGGCAGCCGGTGAAGGGCGCAAGGCATCACTGACCGTATCAGGCTGGCGAGATGGCGAAGGCCTGTTGTGGGAGCCGTCTTGGCTCGTGTCGTGTGTGTTCCCGTGGCTTCGCATCGATCAGGACATGCTGATTGAGCGTGTGACCTTCAAACAAGGTGCCGACGGCACAACAACAGAAATGGCTCTTGTCGATCCGCGCGCCTATGGCGGCAAATCCAAGGGCAATCGATCCTCACAATCTTGGAGCATGCCGGAATGATGAGTTCAACGCAGGGCCAAAATCAGGTTTACCGAGCAAAGCTGCAGGAAACCAAAGATGGCGATGGTCAGCAGATGATGCGGGTTACAGGCCGGGCAGGCGAGCAGCTTGGGGCGAATTCTCTTGTCCCGCGCATTCAGTCCTTCGGTCTGTCCTCAAATCCGCCACTCGGTTCACATGGCATTGTTATGGCACCGGGCGGCGATCCATCTGCTGCTGTTTTGCTGGGTGTTGAAAGCCCTGATCACAGAGTTCGAAATGTCGAGATTGGCGGTACGATTCTCTATGATCAGAACGGCAACATGATTTCGCTGGTTGCTGCGAATATCCGCATTGTCTCGCCCACTGAAATCATTCTTGTGGCACCCAATATCGCACTGGATGGCAACGTTTACTTGGGTGGTCCTGTTGGTTCTGGCGTGCCGTCTTCCAAGGAGGGCACGCTGGACACGGCCAACCACGCAGATGTTTCGAACCTGGCTACCAAGGTGAACGTTGTATGAGCGATATCGTCATCATTCGCCAACATGAGGCCTGCGATACCGATCCGCATTTACCGTGGGATTCGCTATGGATCCACGATCACGATACCGCGCAAGGTGGCTATGCTGATTGGGCGCTTGCAGAGACTGATGAAATTGGAAATCAAGTTGGATTGCGCGCGAAGGCGGCACTGCACACGGCCATAATTCTTTGCCTGTTCACCGACAAGCGATTGCCCACTGATCAAGAGCCAACACCTCATGATCCAGATCGCCGGGGATGGCACGGTGACACCTATGACGTTCGATCCGAAAAGGGCGAGCGGGATATGGGGTCGCTGTTGTGGACCCTTGAGCGCGGAACATTGGACGAATTCAACACCGCCGAAATCGCCAAAGCCTACTGCTATGAAGCCCTTCAAACGCTTATAGATCAGGGAGTTGTGGCGAGTTTTTCAATCGATGCCGAAGTCGATGTTATCGGTGGCTTGTTGAAAATCAAAGTCGATGCCTTTTCCAAAGATGGTTCCGAACAATACAGCCAGAGATTTGGCTACGCATGGGAGCAAACGAAAAACTGATGCCATATGCTATTCCACCAATAAGCCAGCTTGCCGAACGCATGCGCGGTCATTTCGAAGCTGAGTTGCCCGGTTCAAACCCAAGGATCTGGCCGAACAATCTCTTTGTCTCAGCAAAAGTGTTTGCAGCCGCTTTGTTCGATGGGCACCAGGCTATTCGTTATGCGCTCGACCAGGCTTTTGTCACAACGGCCACGGGTGAGTTTCTTGAACGCCATGGTGCAGAGATTGCTATCAATCGTCTGTCGGCAACCTACGCTGCTGGCAAGGTTACACTGATAGGCACGCAAGGAACTGTGATCCCGATCATTGCCCAATTCACCCGTGTTGATGGTGTGGTCTACCAATCCACGGTATCGCCTCAAACGATTGGTTCTGGTGGCACAATCGATATTGAAGTTCAGGCTATTGAAACCGGAGCGGCTGGTAACGGACAAGCTGGAACAACCCTTGGTCTAGGCACAACAATTGCTGGCATCACATCGGTTGTCATTCACACGGATGGCATCGGCGGCGGTGCAGATGTTGAGAATGATTTCTCACTGCGAGAGCGCATTCTGTTTCGCATGCAGAACAGGCCACATGGCGGATCACCGCCAGAGTATATCGATTGGTCTCGTGAGGTTGCAGGCGTAACCCGCGTATGGGTTGAGCGTGCTTACAATGGGCCTGGCACAGTTGGCATATTCTTCATGATGGATGATGCTTATGGTGATGGCATTCCCCAAGCTATCGATGTGCAAGCGCTCACTGTTTATCTCGGCACTCAGGCCCCGGCACCTGCTGCATTGACGGTCTACGCAGCTATTGCCGTGCCGATGAATGTTACGGTCGCAAACCTTCTGCCCAATACAATGGAAGTGCAAAACGCAGTTGAAACAGAGCTGGCTGATATGATCCGCAGGCGCGCTGCGCCCGGGGTCAATTTCAAATATTCGTGGCTTTGGGAAGCTGTATCAAATGCCACGGGCGAGGATTCACATACTGTGCAAACGCCTTCTGCAAACGTGGCGGTGTCGCCCACTGAAATTGCCACTCTTGGCACGGTGGCTTTCGTCTGATGCGCGCTGATCATTGTGGGCCGGATACACGCCGACCCTACAAATGTCCTGACCGGGAAGACCTGTTCCGGGCATTTATAATGCTGCTACCGCGCGGGCGGGCATGGCAAACACATGATGACGGTGTGCCAAGAGATCAATCATGGTTGCAGCGATACTGGTGGGCTGTTGCTGGTGAAAGTGTTGTGTTGTGGCAATCTATTTGCAGCATGACCGATCAGTATTTCTGCGACACTGTCACCTATATGCGTGATGAGCTGCTGGCAGATTATGGGCTGCCTGACGAATGCGATCCCTATGGTGATATCTGCACCAGGATTGCAGCCTATGGTGATTATGGTTGCGAACACTGGACTGCCATAGCTGCCGCTCACGGGTGGGATATTGTATGTTCTACCTTTGAGCAATCCTGTTGCGGCCAGGCTGGTCATGCGAGGGCAGGGTATATGGAATGTAACTCCAGCCCGTCATGGCTGAATTCTCAAATCAACATCACGATCAATATAGCGACATCAACCGCATACGACGATGACCCATGCCTCACGAATTGTGTGGGCTATGCCACGACAGGGTGGGCACGGGCTTGCGAAATTTCGCCCGACTCCCTGATTTGCTTGCTGGAAAAGACTGTTCCAGCTCACGTTCAACTTAATATTGGAACCAATTAAATGGCAGATATTATTGCACCGGGCGTTACGCCCAATACGACAACACGCCCTTTCACAAAGGGTACTGGGGTGCCTAGCGACACATGGTTTATGGCGGGCCCGTCTTGTGCCGATTCAACGCCGATCATGCCTGAATTCCTGAATATGCTTTCAGGCCAAATGCGACAGGCTGTTCGCACGAGTGGATCTGCTGAGGCTATCGATGATCCACGCATGTTGTCTGAGGCCATGGCTCGCTATGCGACTGGTGGCATTGTTGCGGTTCAAGCTGGCAATACCGCAGATGATTATGACCTGCTGCCGCTGGGAGACTATTATGGGGCAACTGGTTATTTCGAAGGCATGAAACTGCAATTTGTTCCAACATCTACAAATGTTGCTACTGGCAGTACTCGTGTTCGTTATGGGACCATATTGCCATACAAAAAGGTGTTGGATATTGCGGGCGCAGACTTGGATGCAGCAGATTTCACGGCAAACTATCCTGTTTCAATGCGGTACAATGCAGCATCTGATGGGAACGTGGGGGCTTTCATTCTCGATCCGTGGTCAACACCAAACTTTATTCCCACCACAGTTTTTACAAAGGAATTTGTCAGCCCTGCAATACCGATTGTTCCAGGTGGGTTGGTCACTCTTGTTCATGGCCTTGGTGGTCTGCCGAAATTAGTAACGATTACACTTGAATGCCTTGTTGCAGAACATGGGTATTCTGTTGGTGAAGTGTTGATTGTGAACAACAACTACAATGGCGAGACAGCAGGCACTGAAGGGCAGTCGTTAAGTTACACTGCCGCTGAAATATCTCTAAGGTTTGGTAATATATCGCCGGTGTATCAAGTTGTTCGCAAGTCAGACGGTAATCAGGCGTTATTGACAAGTAATCAATGGAATACAGTCGTGAGGGCTTTCGCATGAGTATCAAATATTTTCGAGATGAAGTCGGCAAATACCTTGGCTCGTATGGTGTCGGTGCAACAGTTCCAGATGGCGCTATTGAATGCCCCGCTCCGCTCCATGCTGATGCAAACTGGAATGGCACGGATTGGGACGCATACACACCGCCGCCAATTGTTGATCCCAATGACGTGGATGAATTTGAAACGGTGGCAAAAGGTGTTGCGAAAGTTCCGCTGAAACGTTTGTTCTTGGTGCCAAGTGGTGAAGACAAGGGGCTGTATCTCAATCGTTCTGGCGGCGCGCTGCGGGTTGGAGTCATCTCGGATTAGCTAATCAAAATCATTGCTTGAAACACACCGCCCACGAGGCGGTTTTTTTATGGGTGAAAATATGAACAAACAGAAGTTCTACAACGCACTGCGTGAGAGCGGCGCGGTATTCGGCGCAACGCTTTCTCAGGCTCAAGTGGATGGCTGCGACGCTATTTTGGATTCCTGCGCCCGGCAGAAAGTCACAGCGCCGCATTACGTTGCCAACATCTTGGCTCAAGTTGCCCATGAGACCGGTGGTTACATGCTGCCGATCAAAGAAACCGTAATGCCTCATCACAAGGATAAAAACCCAAGTGATGCAACGGTGATTAAGCGGCTTGATCGTGCCTTTGCGAAAGGTCAGCTGTCATGGGTCAAAACACCGTATTGGCGCGATGGCGCTTTCGGGCGCGGACCTATCCAAACCACCCATTGGCGCAATTACGAAACGATTGGCCGGCGGCTGGGGTTGCCATTGCGAAACAAGCCGGAACTGCTGTTGAATCCGAAGCATGGCGCAGATAGTGCGGTGATTGGAATGATGGAAGGTTTGTACACCGGCAAGAAACTGTCGGATTATCGCTTCCCTGGTGCGCTTGATAGTGATTGGCGGCATCACCCACGGCGCATTGTCAACGGCAATGATGGCACCGATGCCAAGATTTCCAAATATCATCGGGCATTCTATGGGGCGCTGGTTGCTGCCGGCCGGGATGATGAACCGATCCCCAAGCGCAAGCCATCATTACCAGAGACGGGAGTTCCGCCCGGTCCGCCAGATGTTGAGACGTATTCACGGCCTGCGCCTGATCGATCCCAGACCAAACCATTAGCAAAATCCACAACCATGTGGAGTGCTGTTGGTTCTGCTTTGACTGGCGGAGCATCGGCTATTGCTGCCTTTGAACCTTGGGTGGCTGCATTGGTTGTTGTCATCATTGCGGGCTTTGCGTTCTGGATTATGAAAGAGCGCCTCAAACGGCATAGGGAACAAGGCGGATGATCCGTGTTCTCGCATGGCTCAGAGGCTCCAAGATTGGCCGCTGGGGCGCTGTCGCGTTGCTGGCGGTTACAATCATCGGTTTGTTCCTAATGCGCGTCCGCAAGGCTGGTGAGACCGCCTACCGGGCCAAGCAACAGTCCGCACAACTCCAATCACTCATTAAAGCGCTGAGGGCGAACAATGAAATCACTCAAATGGATACTGATCAGCGCCGGGCTTATGTTCGTAAGTGGGTGTCAGACGACTAGCCAAAGCACGTTTTGCCAGACTGAGGCCGCAGCGCGGCCAACACGTCAAGCCGTTACCGCGGCAAACGCTGCACAGATCGAGCGGTGGGCGCGACACAATCGCCGCGGGGAATTGGAATGCGGGTGGAAGCCATGATCAGCAACACAACAAGCATTGGGATAACTATGAAAGACGTATTGCCCGCAACACTCATGGCAGGCGGGGCAACCTTTCCAATATGGAACTGGTTTAGCGGCTTCAACGAGATGCTAATCAGCTTGGCGGGTATCATTGCATTGATCCTGACAATCCTGATTAAAGCCAAGGATTTGAAAATCAAAAGCGTGGAGCAGAAAATTAAGCTGGCTGAATTGAGACGCTTAGAAACTCTCGATAAATAGGAGCATACCAATGTTGAGAATAATCATGGCCGCGTGTGCGGTCTTTTTTGTGTCTGGCGTTTCGTTTGCTGTCCCCACCAACACAACAGTTGTGCCCAAGAAGGTCTGTCATTCGTTTGACCAGGTGATAACTATTGTCACCAAGTCCCGCGATACAAAGCTTGTGGCCGCCTATCTCCATCCATTAAATCCCAAGATGCGCATTGCTGTATTTGAAACAGGGGGGGTATTGTCTCTATCGAGGATGTCCACAAATGCGTTTACCGAATCAAGATCATTGATCCCGTGTCTATGGATTTCATTTTGACCAAGCTTGGCCTGAAGTGGTCCGGGGTATGACAGGGCCTAGAGTCACCCGTGAGGGCGACAAAGTACATCTCGTATCATCAGGTGTGCGGCAAGAACTCACCATGAGGCAGCTTAGCGACCTCAACAAAGATATAGCCTATGCGATTGAAGGGTTGATCATGCGGCTTAGTCCGGGCGATCATTCCGGCTAGTGTATCTCAATGGTGCAGCCAGGTTAATCTGCAATTGCTTCTGCCCACAATTTGTACAGCGCATTTTCAATTCGAGATTGCCAAATAGGTGGATGAATTTCCGCCCAAGCCTATCAACCAGCATTTGCACGTCTATTGGTGCGCTCCTGTTGCAATTCTGGCAGTGACCGTTGAGGCCATAGCCTTGGTCTAGCAGGTCGCCAAGGGTTTCATTGGTGGTGGTTTTGTCGGGCATTCAACAGGCTATCACGGTTTGGAAACTGCTTGTAAGCCATTGATCTTTAATGCGGTGTTTTGGGGTCGGTTTGGAACTAACCCATTGAAAACATGTGATTAGGTTCTGACTCTTAATCAGCGGGTCGTAGGTTCGAACCCTACAGGGCGCACCAATGATTTCAAAGACTTAGCCGAAAATTGATGAGAACACAACAAGAACGTGAGACCGGATATTTGGTCTCATGGTCTCATATGAGACCAAACGTTCCTGAGGTGTTCTCAATTGTCATGCAGCAGCTGCAATATCCGCGCGCTCACATCTGTCAATGCAACGTGAGGGTGAGAATAAATCTGATGAATGTAGTTGATGTGGGTGGTGGGCTTATTATGTTATTAAGTGCCGTCTCTTATTTCAAATATAATGCCTGATAGGTCAGAAATGTTTGGGATACCCATCGTGAATTCCAAAATTTCCATAGCTTTTTTCAAAATGGCAGTTTGCTGGTTTGGATCACGCAAAATTCTTCTGTGGATTTGGATGGTCACAACTCTATTTTTCTCATCATAGTTAGTTATTTGAAAGCCTTCCAAAGGATATTTTTCATCTGCCATGTTAGTTTTTCGTTCTATTTGTGGTTGGTTTTGCCGTTTTCCTGTTGCTGCTGGTCCTGCTGTTAATCTCTTGCTGTAGGCGGCGGTGCTGAATTCGGGCGAATTCCGATGGGACAAAAAGGGAAATCAAAAAGCCAAAGACCGCAAAGAAAACGAAAAAATTCGTCAGCCAGTACAATTTAAAACGATGAATGTGCTCAACAAACTCCGAAGCGACCAAAAGGCCGAGCGTTAATAGATACCAGACAAATAAATAATTAAACTTCTGCAACTCGCGTTGGATATCCAGCGCTGAGGTCCATGCATGGCGACTGCCGCCTGGCATAATCATGCTTGGATTGCCGATAATAGACACAACCGCAAAGAGCGAGGCTGCCAAAATGGAAAAAACAACGGCAACATATTCCGAAAGCTTATCGTTTGTGCGGAACTCATGGGATATAAGGGAATTGGAAGCGGCCAAGAACGATATAACGAATACAGCGAGGATTACCGCCATTCTTACCCGCGAATATGTGGCCTCATCTTTCAGCAGACTACTCATCAACTATGCCTGTATCACGCATATTTGTTAAAATAATTCGCATGTGCCTCTCCAGTTCCTGCGAGTTTAAAACCCTGCGGTTGCCGTGGACTTCGCATACTCGTTTTAATGACATCTTATCACGGGTCAAGCGAAGTCCGCTTTTTGTTACGATGACAAACTCATCTTCGTAGTTCGCATGAATGCTGCTGGCCATTGACGTCAGTAGTTCTCGCACGCGCGGTATTTCCCAGCTTCTTCCTGGGCGCAATATAAGTTTGCCTTCAATATCGGCTGCTGCTGCAAGCTGTGTGGCTGTGGCTGGGCTGCGAAAAATACTTGCCAAGCTTGCCAAAATCCCCTCTGCGGGAATTTCTCCGCCATTTGCAACCCTATCCAGGGTTGGTGCAAACGCACCAATACCAAGATCAATCTCCTCAATGCCGTCCGCGAAGGCTTGTTCAACAACCTGTTGATCCAGCACTACTTGAAACTGGAATGCATCATGCTGCGCGCCGCTGCCATCCGAGCCAAGAAATGATGCAAGGACGTTCTGAATTTTACCATCTCGTAGGGCGTCATTATGAGTGACCCAAATAATGTTGTTACCGGAAATAAGGCAGAAGAGTTGTGAGAGAATGTATTCATTCTCACCTTCGGGATCTTGCTCATCAGCATCAGCCGCACCATCCTGTATTTGGGTATTAATAATGGCTACTGGAGCGCCTTCCTCATAAGTAACAAAATGCAAGAAACGCACATTACCATGTATGGATCGCCGCGCGAGCATGCAGCTAAAATCGCCGGATGTTTGAAATACTGTTTGTATATTTTCGTCAATATCAACGATGCGGGCTTCTATTACGTCAGAAAGGGTGTCGTTTACACTGTCCATCCAAATAGCGCGTCTGTAATGAGAAGTTTTTTTCATCAATATCTCCAATATATTCTTAATGCATTGGAGCAGAACAATTTCATTAATCGTAGGTTTGGTCGCTTACTGCACGGGTAATAATGTCAAGTTTTGTCAGGAAGGGCTCAACTTTTGTACGTTCTGGTCATAGTCTGCAACCGTAGTTAGGAGGGCTGTGATATGATGTCGTGGCTGCAAAGTCTATATTTTAGGAGAAAACTGATGAACAATGTACTCGCTAGATTTATAATCTTCTTTTCAATTGGCGTATCGGCGCAACCAGGTTTCGCGGGAGGGTTCTTGGGTGATATCGTTGAGGGTATTTGCGGTGGTTGCGGTCTGGGCACAGCTTTTGATAAAGGTCATGATAAGCTTGGCAATCCGCTCGATGTTCCCGGTCGTATCCGGCGTGAAGCTGCTGTTGAAGTCCTCGGCCCAGCCCTAGGCGAAGCAATACGGCATTCACGAAATGACGCACGAGCTGCTGGTACACATCCAATACCAGACTGGATAAAATTCCAAATGTCGCCGTTTTTCGATCAGGATATATTGAACCGTGTCCAATATCGGATAGGCGGTGGCGGCGATCTATCGGTTCAAGCAAATGCAATTCGCTACGGTGAGGCAAATGGTGTGGCGCTAATCGATACCATTGTGTTTGACACCGAACGCTCGTCTAGCAATTTAACTTTATGGTCTCATGAGCTTTACCATATAATCCAGTTCCGTCTGTGGGGGAGAAGCGACTTTGGTAAGCGTTATGTTCGAAGTTCGGCTACAGTTGAAGCTGATGCCAACAGGATGGAACAAAAGTTTGACCGTCTGCACCCATATATAATTGGTCGAGCGCCAACTCATGCTGATGGAGTGCTGGACGGAAATTGGGTTTACCTGGGACATTACAACGGCAGTTGGAAAACCCGCAATTTTCAGTGGTCTGAAAACCAAGAGTTTTTACCGCTGTTGGGTTCAACTATTGTTGCCAAAACGGATGTTAACATGCGGCAAAATCATATTACTTATGATCAGGCTCAAGACCGATGGACAAATGCAGCCGCGGTTCGAGTGGTAAGAACCGGTGAGAGTTTTCGAATTGTGCGACTTCATGATGTAACCAATGGCGAACGCTATATGTGGGCGTTGGTTGAGTGAAGTTATCGCTAGTATCTCGATTTTATCGCAGCACAGTAAACTCTTTTTCTGCCGACACAGCAGCGATAAGCACTATGATTTATTGTTGCTCTGGGGTCATGGTTCTTCGTTAGAAGCGCCAGCGGTATTGTCGGTCTGCGAGGGGTTGTTTCTCTCGAAGAGCATTAGTCTAAAATCTTGGCATTCTGGCGTCTCTTTTTTTCCTGCAGTTTCTCGCGCAAAGCATTTAATTGCCGGAGACATAGGAATGCCAATAGTAGCGTTTAATGGCAACCTGGACGCTTGGAAACTGGTGAAAGCAGTGTGTGGAAATGAAAATTCAGGTATTGTGCCATTTGCTGCCCAACTATCGAATTCATCTGCTGGAATGGCAATCTCCGAGTATTTAGCCAGTGTCCTTAACGCAAATTTGCGGCCTTGCAGTGAGGTGTCTTTGTTCTCGCCCTGCAAAATTGATAGCGCGATTTTGACCATATCAATGTCATGGCTGCGGTCTTGATTAAAATAGCCAAGTGCACCGGCAAACATGGTTCCAGAGGCCGTTAGCCCTGCTGTCAAAACCGATGTTATGGCAATTTTACCCCAGCCACTATTCTCTGAATTGCTCAAAACCTAGCCCCCTCAGCCTTCAAATATTTTGTCAGTTTATCGATGCCATTGTCAGTATGCGTTGTGTTGCTGGCCACATAGTGCTTGCGAGGCGGTGCTGCCTTATACTTAGCCATAACTAATACCGGTTATAGTTGGAATTATGAAAATAAAGCTTCCTCTAAAAGGTATCACGCACCCTAGCTAGTTGTTCGCGACATTATCTTGTCTTTCTAAAAATCATGAAGTGCTTAACAGTAGCTCTTTCAAGCACTAACAGAGCCAGGCGCTTTCGCGCAAAGCCTATAACCCCAACGGAACCAACACCGTTGGCATCCTCGGCAAAGTGCTCATCGATAAAATAAAAGACCGAGCGCCTAGGTAGTGGCTTTCAAAACCATCGCCCAGCATTGATATCAATGTGTCTGGCGTTGCAAAACCTCTGGCGTGCATGGGCAGGATAACGCGGGCGCGAAGGCGTTTTAGAATTTCGGCCATGCCGCCAAGGCTTAACGTTAGCGCGCCATCTATTGGCACCATAACGACATCCAGGCGACCGATTTGGGCGTAATGGGCATCAACCAATGGATGGTGCAAATGGCCAAGGTGGCCGATGCACAGGCCTGCGACTTCAAAAATGAAAATCGAATTGGCGTCT
>NVRR01000003.1 GCA_002732675.1 Sneathiella sp.
AGCGCGAAGCGCGGTAGGGTGTCTGCCCATGCCCGTTTGTTCAATTCGTCATCCAGCTCCTTGTGATTTTTTAAGAAGAGCGCCCAGCTTTCATCGGGATGATTGATCAGATACTGAACCGCTTCTTCCAGTGCCATCATAAAGGGCTTGAGACGTGGATCGTCGAGTTTGTCGCTGTTGGCGACGATGATCAACTCGTCATAAGCAGGAACCCCTTCCTCCTCAACATAGAAGGCCCGACCCGGAACGCCTTCGATATCCATCTGGTTCAACTCGAAATTTCTATATCCGCCGATCACCGCATCGACCTGACCGGATATGAGGCTTGGTGAAAGCGAGAAATTGACATTAATCAGGGTGACATCTTTGATCGACAAACCGACAGGCGCCAGCATGGCATTGAGAATCGCTTCTTCAACACCGCTTACTGAGTAGCCGATTTTTTTGCCCTTCAAATCGGCCAGTGTTTTTATGGGCCCGTCTTTAAGCACCAGCAAGGTATTGAGGGGGGTGGCGACAACGGTGCCAATACGGGTGAGCGGCAGTCCTTGCGCCACTTGCAAATGCAGTTGTGGCTGGTAGGAAATGGCGAGATCGGCCTTGCCTGCAGCCACCAGCTTCGGCGGATCGCTTGGATCTGCGGGCGCGATGAGCTCAACATCCAGGCCATGTTTTTTGAACAGACCCCTTTCTTCAGCGACAATCAGGGTGGCATGATCGGGATTGACAAACCAGTCCAGAATAACCGTCATTTTCTCGGTGGCATTGGCATTGCCAATCACCAGAAAAAACGCGGCTAAAATTGAGAGATACTTTATTTTCATCTAGGTGACTCCGATATTGGATTAAGCGATTTTTTGATCCGGCTGCCAGGGCATCGCCCATCGCAACCCGTGATCCACAAGGTAGTAGAGCGTGAGGGCCATAAAGGTCAGTACCATCAGGCTGGCAAAGACAAGGTCGATTTGCATTCGGGCATTTGAATTGAGCATCAGAAAGCCGAGCCCTGCAGACGAGCCAACCCATTCACCAACGATCGCCCCGATCGGCGCGATAGCTGTCCCCACCCGAATACCAGATGCCAGCGACGGCAAGGCGAATGGAATTTTTATGTATCGGTAGAGTGCATAGTGGTTCCTAACGGCAGACTTGGAGCCTGATTTCTGCAGCAGTGCCGCGAGGTTGAGCCATGCCGGGTCCGTCCGGTTGAGCCCATCCAGAAACCCGACAGCAACCGGGAAATAGATAATCAGCGCGCCGACAATCACTTTGGGAGCAAGACCATAGCCCATCCAGATAACCAGTAAGGGGGCGATGGCAAACACCGGAACCGCCTGGCTGGCGATGAGCATCGGAAGAACCCATTGACGGACCGGCCGATAGGCGGAAATCAGCAATGCGGAAACCATTCCGAAACTTATGCCAACCAGCAGGCCCAGAACAATCTCAACGGCGGTGATCAGCGCATGTTCAGCGATCAGGTCATATTTTTCTATCAGGGTTTTAAAAACCAAACCTGGTGGTGGCAATATGAACTTAGGGAGTTCGGTAAGGGAAACAACAACGCTCCAGACCAGCAATAACCCGCAGATGGTGATAAGGGGGCGAAGGTATTTCATGCGTAGGCCGGTTCCGACAACGCCAGATTTGCCATAATCTCGGAATAATGATGCTTCAGCGCGTCGCTGGCCGGATCCCGCGGCAATGCCCCCTCAGGACGGAGCGGCGGCGATAAGGATACCGGAGTACCAGACATGACATGTATCACATGACCGAGGCGCAGGGCTTCCATCGGATCATGGGTGATGAGGAGCACGGTTTTGCCCTTGAGCAGCCGGGCCGCAAGATCCTGAAGCCTGAACCGGGTAATGGCGTCAAGGGCCGAGAAAGGCTCGTCCATTAGGACAATGGGACTGTCATCCATCAATGTACGGGCGAGGGCAACTCGCTGTCGCATGCCGCCGGATAGTGTGTTGGGTAGGGCCTCAGAAGAGGCTTGGAGGCCAACCTCCGTCAACAGCTTTCTGGCCCTCGTCAAATCAGGTATCTCGCCTCTAAGCCGCGCGCCGATAACGACATTTTCAAGCGACGAGGCCCACGGCAACAGTAAATCCTGCTGGTCCATATAAGAGGCACGATTTGTGATCCCATGGCCATCATCGCAAGTGATCGCGCTTTTCGCGGGAAGTGGGATAAATCCGGCTAGAAGTTTGAGGATACTGCTTTTGCCAACGCCGCTAGGGCCAAGCAGGCAAGTTATCTGGCCGGCTGGCAATGAGAGGCCAAAATCTTCCAGAATAATGGTGTCATCGAAGGAAAGACGGTCGAGTTGCAGCGAAACACCAACGGCGGGCGCCGCTTGATTGACCGCTCCAACAGCGCTAGGCTCCCACGGAGAAGGACTTGATGAACTATCAGAATTCATAATTAACTCGTTCCTACGCAGGTACTAACCTGATCAGGTACAGGGGTCGTTCATATCAAGAACCTCTCAGCCGACTGGCTCCCCCCGAGGAACCTGCACTATAGTGATGTCGATGTTGATCGCAAAGGATTTTTACACCAATGATGTTCGAGATTAAGGGGAAGTCGCTGGTCAGGAAGGGCCTGATATATTTACTGTTGATTTGTGCGCCCGCTTTTATTGGTATTCCGCAGGCTGACGAAAACACCGTTATCCTCAGAACCGCCGCCGAGGACCTCACCATCACCGTTGAGCTTGTAGACACCGCCGCTGAGCGTCGTAAAGGACTGATGTTTCGGGAAAGCCTGCCGACCATGCATGGTATGTTGTTCGATTTTAACAGAACCGTTCCTGTGACGATGTGGATGAAGAATACAAAAATCTCACTTGATATACTGTTTATCGACGATGCAGGGGACGTCCGTTTTATCAAGCATAGCGCAAAACCCGGTTCGACTGAGACCATATCGCCGCCAAAACCGGTGCGAGCGGTATTGGAGCTTGCCGGTGGATTTGCCCGCGCCCATGGTGTAGAAATCGGCGACCGATTGCTGCATCCACTATTTGACGGTTATTAAGACCAATTGTGCGTTTGGATAAAAATGAAAAATGTAATAGTCGATTTTGTCGCCCCTGAGGGGTTTGAAGAAGTCACAGGACCGGCGCCTTTTGCGGCACTGAACGGTCCTTTTTATGAAAAAATTGTCGATGATCAGACCTTGGTTCGAGCCTTTCAGGCGGAGGAAAAACATCTGAATGGTGCTCATCTTGTGCATGGCGGAATGCTGATGGCATTTGCGGATTCTGCGTTGGGCCGAAGTATTGGCCATCAAACCGGCCGCCGCAGCGTTACTATCAAGATGAGTTCCGAATTTATGAAGCCGGGGCGGGTTGGCGACTGGATAGAAGCTCATGTAGAGATTATCCGGAGCACAAAGACCGTTGTTTTCGCCCGCTGTGACCTGGTCGCCGGGCGGCGAACCATCTTTAAAGCGGACGCCATTTTTCACTATGTTCATATGGGGCGATAAGGGCGGCGAAAGCCATTTCGCAATAATGTCCTTAGCACTGTATTTTTTTGATCAATCTCTTGCGGCAAGGCGCGCAATAGTATAGATCATCAGCTCACTGAACGGGGCGTAGCACAGCCTGGTAGTGCGCTCGCTTTGGGAGCGAGAGGTCGCAAGTTCGAATCTTGCCGCCCCGACCATATTAAAAAGCGTTGTAATATAATGTATTACAACGCTTTTTTATGTGATTGATCACATTATTTCCTTGATATTATGATATACGCTTAAAATGTCATTGGCTTTCGATTGCTGTTCCCGCTATTTTCGCTAAAATAGCTGATAAAACCACTAATAGGGATTTGGAAAAGATGACTAGTTTTGTAACGAAATTTTCTCTATCGAGCATTGCCGTCGGTTGCCTTCTGGCTGCCGGTCTCGCCTTTACCCCCATTTCGGCGAAAGCCGATACATTTACCGGACTGAAACCGGTGTCGCCGCAACCGACGGAGGCGCAACTGGCCCCAGGCCTTGCTGTTCAGTATTATGGGGCGGAGCTAAATAGCGTTAGCGAGCTTGATGACTGGATGGGCTACAAGGATGGCACCAAAGGGGTACCGCTCCCCATGCTGAATTATAGTTCCGGAGAGGGCGATGTCTTGACAACGAAAAGTAATGATTTCGTCGGGGCCAATATTCAAGGCTTTATCAAGATGGACAAACCGGGCCGCTATACATTCCTGGTTCAGTCCAATGACGGTGTCTATGTGGCGATTGGCAACAAGCTGATTTATGAAGATCCCGATGTCCATGCGGACCGGTTTTCAGATGAATTAGTGCTTGAGATTTCGGTAGCAGGCTGGTATCCGATCCATGTTAAGTATTTTGAGAAGAGAAACACCTCGACGCTTGAGCTTTACTGGGAAACGCCAGACGGCGGAGATATGGATTTCGTCCCGGCAGCCGCCTTTGCGCATATGAAAGACAACTAACGTTATGGGCCTTAAAGCGAGAATTTTTCAACCAGCGAAGAATGCCATGCAGTCCGGGCGTGGTGGAATGAAGCATTGGCGCCTTGAATATGCGCCGGCCGCCCATAAATTTGTCGAGCCGCTCATGGGGTGGACGGGATCATTGGATACCAATGAGCAGGTCGTGGTTGATTTTGAAACCAAGGAGCGCGCCGTTGCTTTTTGTGAGGCCAATAAAATTGACTTCACGATATTCGAGCCCAAGAAACGCAAGCTGCATTTGAAAGCTTACGCGGAAAATTTCGCCTATACGCGTGTTCGGGGATAAACCGGCGGGCAGTGATATAACGGCCCCGTAGCTCAGCTGGATAGAGCAATTGACTTCTAATCAATAGGTCGCACGTTCGAGTCGTGCCGGGGTCACCAATTAAGTCATTGAAAATATTGCATTTTCAACGGATATTTGTTTTTTGACTAGTTACTTATTTTGTAAGGGTAAGCATCGGGTAAGCACGCAAATTTGTAAATTATGATAGATTGGCGTATATAACGATCTATGATCGCGGATGCCCCCAAACCGTAAGCGAGATGGTGGACCCACTAAATATGATATTTTAATTTCGTTTTCGGTTGGTCGCAAATAACCAGACTATAATAGGGGGGCACAACTCAGTCCGAGTCTGACCCATGCCAGAATCTAGCTCCTTTGAGCTATATGAATGCTGTCCGTCGTCAGGGTGCCCTGCGACTCTTCATTATTTTCTTCTAAACAATGGCAAATCATCAACAAATTGGACTCGCAGCATTTCCCGTCTTAAAGTAGTTTCAATTTCGGGCTTTTTCCCAGTTGATCAGTTCTGTTTTTTCTCATTAAATCTAAGGTCGGGCATTGTCAGATAAAATCAATATTGTTCGCGTTTTCATTGGTTCTCCCGGAGGCTTGGAGGATGAGCGTAGAGCCGCGTATGACGTTGTCAATGAAGTCAATCTTAGTAGTTCGGAGCATTGGGGTTGTCAGTTTAAGCTAGTCGGTTGGGAAGACACGATCCCCGGTTATCATCGTCCACAAGATAAAATCAATATCGATTTAGATAAGTGCGACTATTTCTTGGGCATTTTGTGGCGCTCATGGGGATCAAAGCCGTCCGCCAACGAAAGCGAATATACATCTGGTTTCCATGAAGAGTATAGCCGGGCTAAACAGCGCATCGAATCTGGCCATATGAAGGATTTGGCCGTTTATTTCAAGAAAGTCGATATTCCAACAGGTATGAAGCCAGATGAGTCTCTAAAGGATGTTTTAGATTTCAGACAGAAGTGTATTGAAGAAAAGAAGGTCTTCTTCAAGGACTTTGACAGCACCGAGACTTTTCGTGATTTAGTACGTAGCAAGCTCATGGAAATTGGTTGGAGCGAGACAGAGATTGAGCAGGATGTGGGTGAAGGGAAGAGCCAGTCCGAACAAGTGTTTCCTGCTCGCGAACGAACGGATGGGTTGGACACTCGAAAGTCGCGTTTGATAGATGGGACTGCGAGTGAATTTTTGTCCGAGATATTAAGGAGGCCATCTGGATGGGAAGAAACGAAGCCTCATGAGATAGCGCGATTTCGATTGATTTCGTCAGCTCTTAGACGTTCCGGAAACGATGAGTTATATCTTGGAAATCACGACGCAAATTTAATCTTTAAGAAACTGAGAAATAGCCCGCTCTCTAAACAGGAAATTCGTGCGTTGATCGACAGTGGTGTTATTGGCTTCTCTAATCAAAATGTTCCACTTTGGCATTGGATGGCCAAAGCCGAACAAGACGGCGATTTTTTCAGTCGTATCAGAGATTTAACTGTGTTCGGCGATGATCGGAAGAAAAAGAACGCGATTCAAGTATTGGAATACGCTTCACAGCCTTTACCGTCCTTAAAATACTTTGACAAGAAAGAAATTTTAAACATATGGCTAAAAGATGAGTCTGATAGTCAAATCTTTGATGCCGCGATTTCATTTCTGTCTAAAAATGCGGAAGCAGATGACATTTCGCTGCTTGAAGAAGTATCTTCCGACTGTTCACCTCTAGTTAGGGCTAGGATGGAGTCTGTTATCGTTGGGATTGTGTCTCGTAGCAACATTGACGCATCCCTTAGAAGGCTCGTTGAAAAAGAAGTTGACAAATTGGAGGACGGAGTCGTCGAGACACTTTTCAAGAGTCCGCAATCATTAGTGACTGAAACGATTGCTTTGTGCCTATCCGCGAAATCCGACGATGTCCGGCTTCGCGCTATTCAATTGTTGTTCGAACGCAACGAAATCAACAAAGAAGCTGCAGAAAACTTGATCACTGACAGCGACCACCGAATACGATTACTCGCAGCTGAAAGCATGAAAAAACTCGGCTTTGAGCTCGGTCTAGACGTTGTTAAGAAAGCGCTGACAATTGAGATACAGCCTTCTCCTTTCTTTGGTTTATCGCAAGACAAGAAGATCGACGAAACTTACTACGAGCATTATCTTTCAAATCGCCTAGCTGAGCTTGATCTGCCTACCTTGAAGGGCAAAGTAGCCGAAGCTGGCGTCTTTTGTGAGCGAGAGCTTTCAGTCATGTACTCCAAGTTCACATCGAAAGTACAAGAGGAAATCCGGGGCAATCTCAAAGATGGTTTTGAGGGTCATTTCGCATCAACCATAAAAAAAATAGAAGTTTCTGATAGTTATAGTCCGGAATTGCTGTCTAAGATCAAAGGTCTTGAAAAATACTGTAGAACACTCTTTTGCACGGATGCGCTTTCAGCCCTTTGCGCCATGGCAAAATCCAAGGACCTCCTTCTTGTACGTAGAACCGTTGACGTATATGACGTGGATGGCACCGAAAACGTACTAAAGTACTTAGCTCGCTTCGGAGACTGGTCCGATATAGAGCGGATCAAGAATTTGGGAGATAACCAGAGCAAGCGAGTGAGCCTGTTGAGCATCGCCAAATCCAGTTTTCCCGAGGAAAAGGCCAATGCAATTCTTGCGCTAAGTAAGAACCGAGTTGCAGATATGTTTGCCCTCGAATTAGATGGTACGATTAGAAAATGTTTGGTGAAAGTACTATCGAAAAAGGCTATTGCTAACCTGAGTGATGAAGTCCTCTTGAAAGAGCTAAGCCGAGAAGGCGATGAATACAGGATCATTGTTGCAATACGATGTGTCCAATCTTTGCCAAAAAAACGAATAAACTCGCTGCTCAATCAATACGTCGATTCTGATGCTCAACGCTATTACAACAGTGTACATTGGTTAGATTTGGGAGCTTCGATTCCGCAACGTCTGGTGAAAACCATAGCTGAACGAAAGCTTGCTCGTCACTAGAAATACAATCAAAAAACCTGAGCAGGAGTTAAGGTCCACCTAGGAGTTCCAAGGGCTTTAAATTTGACCCCCGCACTCCTTTACCTCATCCAGGCCTTTCAAAAACCCGTTAAAGGGAATGTCCTTGTTGTTTTTGGATGGGAGCTTTTAAGGGACAATCATGCCCTCGCAATCTATAGCGCTTCTCTGCCGCTTTCGCTCATGATGGGAAGAACAGATGTGGTTTGAGTTCGAACTAATCGTCTGTACCTGACCAATAGCGGACATTGAATAATGGGATAAATTGGCATATCAATATATGGAGTTAGATAGCGCTATATGTCTCTGCTAAATATTTTTTACTTCTATGTTTGTGTGATTTTTGCGCTACCAGTCATAACAATTGAGCAACCTTCGCCAATTTGAATTGATGTGCCTTGGCTTTTCATTTCGGTTTTCTCACCAATAACTGTTTCTCCCGTAGAGCCTGCTGAACCACCAGTAACTATAATCTGTGAACTAAGGGTAGCTCCAGCGATGTTCACTTTTCCATGTGCGTGGTCGAAACGGATTCCACGAAGTGCTGTTAATAAACCTCCATCTATGGTGATACTTCCTTTGTCAGCATGCGCATCAATTACTCCAATAGCTTCCTTGAACAGAGATTCAATGTCACTTGTAGTTTTGACTGCTTTTAGTTTGTCTTCTAATTCAGGTTTAATTTTAAATACAGTAGCAAAAAAGTGTTTAACCGTATCAGTAGTGAAATTAGCAAAAATCCCTGAGGCTATTCCTGTGATGATTGACTGCGTGATGGGATCCATCGTTTCTCCTTTTGATTAACTCAATGTTCGCTTTGGGTTGTTTCAGGCCCTTTATACTACAGGAAATCGGCCTATGTGAACTTCCTATTCTGGCACTTCACGGAAGTTTAAGCCAGTGTCATCTAACGACTGCAATGTGGTCGTAAGCCGACCTCATGAGTAAAGTACCGTTGAGCATTGTGTATGATTCCGCTGCCGTATCGTATCGAAACACATTACGTCACGAAAAAATCGCTTCCTACGTAACGTATCGTTATGTAGGAGAGGCGCGCGTGGAGTCGGTATTTCTTTCCGTTCCTTTACTCAAATCCCTTACGAGTCTTTCTACATTTATCCCTAAGGGAATATCTACGCCTGTTCCCGCCATGAGTCTATTTTTTTACTCTTTTCCGTTACGGTGCGTTTTCTCTGAATAACGCTGGTTTCGAGTAAGGATTTGTTTGGTATGGATAATTGGAAAATCTGGAAAAAGGGCGCTTATCTGACTGAAGCACATATCCACTTTGGAGATAAGGATACAGTTGAAAATTACTATTCGTATCGGGGTAAGTCGGCTGTAGAATATGCTCTGGATCAAGTAGAAGAAAACTTAAAACGTGGTTTGGAAGGTCTTGATCTTTTAAAAGGTTTGGCGAAACCTGATACAGACAGAAAGAAAATTGCAGAAAAGTTGAGGCAAGATTTGAAAGATGCCTTCCTACGTAACGTTATGAGGGGCGTCCTGATTGGCTATGGCTTTTCTGTCCCGAGACGCGCCGAAGACGAACCTCAAAAAGTGCCTGTTGATCTTTGGAATCAATATCGAAATTCGTCGAGTAATATCTTGAAATCCAGCAGTCTGAAAATGGAGGAAGTGCGTGTCGCGCATTCGAGTTGGCTGAATGTTGTGATTTCGGCATATACGAAGCCTGCGGGCAGACCAACGCGTCAAGATCATATTGTTGAATCCTTTGAAACGCTGGCCGATCAGGACTCTATCGATTTTTCCAAACCTGCCACGGCCTGTTACGGTATGGTCAGACAATGGGTCTTGAATAACTATCCCGATGAAGAGAATAGAGACAAGGGGTTAAGCACCAAGGCGATGGAGAAGCATATCAACCCTCTGTTCAGGCAGTACAAAATGGACTCCCTATAATCTATAAATCCTCCCCCTATTTATAGGGTTATTAATAGGGACAGCTTTCGGTCAAGTTACCTCCATTGACACACTCAATGTTTTTGGAGGTCTTATGACACATACAGTTATCAAAGAACAATCAGCCGAGTATTATAGCGGTCTTATCAACGAGAAACAGGCGGCGGCCTTTCTCGGTTATACCGTCCGGGCATTGCAGAACTGGCGGGTGCGGGGAGGCGGGCCAATGTTTGTCCGTATTTCCTCCCGCTCCATTCGCTACCGTCGCTGTGATTTGCTGGCGTGGATTGAGGAGCGCACGGTGGTGAGTACCTCGCAACCGTCTCCGTATCTTGCAGGCTAAACCCTTTCGGGGCTGTGAGCTGCCTGAGGGGCCGCAGCGGTTGCTGCACCCCTCACACTTTCGCTCCCTCCTCAAAACAGTAAAAGCGTCCCCGGCGCGGAGCGCATAAAATATCAACTCATTCAAATCAACAGCCGAAAACCCAAAAGGGGGGTCCTCGTAACACCCCCCTCTAGAAATTCCTGGCGTATTGGAGCGTAACAATGGAAATAAGAAATTTATATGCAAGCTTTGATACTCTTGAGGTCTCGTTTCAAGGGGCATTGCCCAGAGAAACACTGGACGAGATGGAGGCGGAGAAAAAGATCGCGACCGACCGCAACGAAAATCAACTGATGACAATCGGGCCGGGGCAGGTTGACGGCCATGTTGGACAAAGCGGCATGAAAGGTGGATATGCCTATACCTTCAGTACGGGGCCGCTCGGTGAACTCTGGAGCTTCAAGAATAATGCCGGTCCGAGCCAGTGGAATATCGGCGTCAAAGTCTATGCGGAATCGCTGGCGGCCTATCCCTATTGGGAGATCAAGGAACGGCTTTATCAACGATTAAAGGATATGGGCGGTATCGTTGGTAAGGAAAGCCTGCGCCGTGTCGATTTTGCCATGGACTTCCTGATGCCGGAACCTTTTACCGTCTCAATCGATCAATTTGTTGCACATCACCGCTCCAAAATATCACCGTACTTGAAACTGGAAGAAAGAGAAAAGGACAGTGGCACTAATGACGGCACTTATGTGTTTCGGGGAGGGTGGATCGAGTCCATCACCATCGGTAAGATGCCGGGGCGGCAGGTCATCGTCTATGACAAGAGAAAAGCGGCTCTGGACCTTGGCAAGCTCTTCTGGTTCAGGATTTGGGGCATTGATCCTAAAGACAGAACAAAGAGTGTCTGGCGTGTTGAGTTGCGGGCAGGGAAGGCAGAACTGAAGGACAAATGGAATATCCGCACATTCGCCGACCTTGAAAATTCCATTGGCGACATTTTCACGCATGCGGCACATAAAATCCACTATCACAATAAATTCCAGACAGATGCTAATGTCTCACGCCAACAACAACACCCTCTTTGGGATGCCGTACATCTGTGTTTGAATAAGAAACTGACTGAATACCGTTCGGGCCTGCTTCCTAACCAGATTAAAGAAATTATCGCAAGCCAGCAGAAGGAAATCTATATAGGTCAGATGATGGGCCTGATTGCTGGGCTGGCAGTGATAGAAGGGTTGGATCGAGATGAAATCCTGAATGACTTGCCAGATCAGATTGCGCAGACCATCTCCAACCGCCTAAACGACACTGATACGACGTTTTTTGAGAGCAAGGAGAGAACACAGAAATGGCTGATTTTTCTGGTGGAGCCAAACCAGGAAAGACACGTCAATCAGGCAGCTCTTCCGGCAGAAAACCACCCAAAGAGACTACAGGAAAGACTGAAGAAAATAGCGGACAGAATAGAGGGCAGGTATACGTACGCACGAATTTATGATAGTAATCATCAATAGGTAAACTATTTTATGGAGAGTCTAATTTTTAGATCGTTCGTGCTTTGCAGTCAGGAAAGATGAATTCACTATCAAAAAGAAAATTATCTGCTAGCGAATTTAAAGCTGAGTTTGAACTTATTGCGTCACAGCAATGGTTGGAAACCAAATATGATGCTTTAGAAGATACGTTAGCCTTGTGCCGAAATGCTGGCGAACGGCAAATGTTGATAAACTTGATGCATAGATTTACCTATCTTCAAGGCAGCGAGTTTAAACATAAAATTCAAGAGATAAGAGATATCATAATTAACAAGTGGGAGTTGTCCCCGGATAATACGTTCATTGTTGCGCTTCACAATGATGCATTGGCAGATAGTGCACAATTAGTTGTACAAGCGCTTAAGGGAAGTTTTGCAGAGCTGCTCGGGTGGGAGGAAAAAAATTTTATAAATTCAATGCCGACTGCGGCGCATAAAATAGGTGGCGATACTAATTTAGTGTTAGTCGATGAATTTGTTGGAACTGGCCATCAATGTAAAAGAATACTAAAAAAATGTGCAGAATATCTTGATAAGAAAGGAACCAAAAACGTCAATATTTTTCTTTCGGTAGTTTCTGGAATGTCGTTTTCTCGTTCAGAAATTTCGAATCTTGTCGAATCATATGAAGCTACTCTGTGGCTTGAAAAAGGTTTATCTGGTTACTTAAGTGGCGATGAGCTCGAAAACGCAAAAGACTGCATGCTCCGAATTGAAAAAGAACTGTGTGTTCAATATCAAAAAAAGAACATGCCGAGCTTTGGCCAAGGACAATCAGAAACGTTATATGGGTACGAAATGGGAAATGCGCCAGCAAATGTGTTTCCCATATTTTGGTGGAAATGGCTGGTAAATCAGTCACCGCGTCGCACCTTGTTATCGAGAATATAGATAATGGAGTTTTCGTCTGAAGATAAAATTATTCTCTCACATTTGTTAAAAGTAAAATCTTGTACTCTTTATGCGTTGCACGAAGATTACATGTTGTCTCCTGCTCAAATAATTTGTTCAATTCGAAATTTGTGTGCCGCAGGAATTCTTGAGTTTGATGATACAGCAATCAAATTGGATAAAGATGCCGAGAAAAAAATATTTAGATTCAGGCATCAGATATATTCGAGGCATAAGCCGTGGCGGCTAGTTCCAGATATATTTAAACAGTCCTATGAAAATGACAAACTAAGTTATGTACCAAAATACAAGAAAATTGATAAGAGAATCCTAAAGTTGTTGGATGACAACGGCTGAGGAACATAATTCGTGCGCTAGAGGTTAGCACAAAGAGGTGTATTCGCCTCAGGGTTAAGGTTCGCTTTAACCACTTCGTAGAAACCTAAGTGGGCTTCTACGAGGCTTCTCTAACGAGATGCTTGCCATAGTCTTAATCGTTTTGGACGATTTAGCTATGACAAGGAATGTAAACATTGAAAAGGAAGTAGCTTTTAGCGCACGAATACATCATGGAAAAAGACGAAATACAATTATGGAATAAAAATATTTCTGAAGCAGTTTCTTCAAAAAGATGGGTCAAAGCGTATTCAAAATATATTGATGTTCTCAGTGAAAATAGTGTTCCTGTAATATTTGAAATCGATCACCTTGCCGAAATCCTAGGCCTTCGATCTGACCTATTAGTCAGAGCTGTTAACTCAGTGGAGAGGTTTTATAGACCTTTTGAAATTCCAAAATCTTCTGGAGGAACGCGTAAAATAAATGCTCCTTACCCTGTATTATTGGATATTCAGCGGTGGATAGGTGCACATATACTTTCTCAAGTTAGAATTAGCGAGCAAGCGCACGGCTTTGTAAAAAACAGATCAATAATAAGAAATGCTAGGGAGCATTTGGGCAAAGAATGTATGCTTAAAATGGATATTTCTGATTTTTTTCCAGCCATTAGTTTGAAGCGTGTTATTACAATATTTTTGTTCTTAGGTTATTCACCATCTGTTAGCTATTATCTTTCAGTACTTTGTTGTTTGGAAAATCAACTTCCTCAGGGTGGTGCAGCAAGCCCGCAAATCTGCAATATAATTGCTACCCCTTTGGATAGAAGGCTAATGTCGTTGGCCTTGGCTTACTCTTTAAACTACACGCGGTATGCCGATGATCTAACATTCTCGGGAAGATACATACCTATAAAATTCATAAAGATAGTTGAATCAATTGCGTCCGATGAGGGGTTTGAAATTAACAATAAAAAGACGAAGCTCATGCGTGCGAAAGGTCGACGGATTGTTACAGGTATTTCGATTGGTACTGGAGAACTAAAGCTTCCAAAATCAACCAAAAGATCGCTTAGGCAAGAAGTTTATTGGCTGGAACGTAACGGTATTTTCGCTGAGTCTGGGCGAGACGGGATATTTGATCCTTTATATGTCGATAGATTGCTAGGAAAGTTAAATTTTTGGAGAAGCATAGAGCCTGAAAATACTTATGTAATTGAGAAAATAGATCGCTTGAAAGAGTTGATTATTTCTGAAAGTTAGAAAATATACGTGCCGTAGGGGTTATCTCGGTGTTTTATTAGTATCGATAATTGGGGCGTTTCTCCCCATTATATTTACAGCCTCCCGCAACGGGTCATCCGCCAAATGAGCATATCTTTGCGTCGTCTGCGGCTGTGTATGGCCAAGCAACCTTCCAACAATAGGTAAACTCACGCCACTAGAGACTAGGTGAGAGGCGAAGGTGTGGCGGAGATCATGGAGGCGGACGTTGGGGAGGTCGGCGGCTTCTCTAACTCCTTCCCAAAAGTGTTTTATGTCCGTAACTGGTTGGTCGAGAGCGTTCCCGGGAAAGGTATACCCTGTTTTGGCGGGGGCGTCATTGAGCCAGTCTGTAAGTACAATTACGGCATCCTCAGACAAAGGTACATGCTCTTTCTGCTTTTGTTTCGTGGTATGGGCAGGTTTCGACCAAACGCCCCGTTGTAGATCGAAGTCTTCCCATTTTGCTTTCATAAGCTCGCCGCGCCTTGCGCCAGTCAGAATAAGGAGGCGAACAATGGTCACTGCGCGTTTGTTGGGGTGAATTTCCAGCACCGTTGCAAGGCGTTTCAATTCTTCTTCTGACAGCCAGCGGTCACGTTTGTGTTCGGGAAATTTCTGGACGCCGCGGACTGGGTTCTTATCGCACCAGCCCCAGCTCTCAGCCAGTGTGAACAGCTTTGACAAGAGGGCACGGACGCGGTTTGCGCGATATGGGGTTTTCTGAAGCTTGAGGATAATCTGTTCAATGTCTCGCTGCCTGATTTCCCGCACCTTTCTGTTGGCGAGTTTTGGCAGGAGAATTTTGTCGAGTGCCGCTTGATCGGTTTTGATTGACGCTGGCCGTTTGTTGGGTTTGGCGTGGCGTTCCATATAGTCCTCTGCCAATTGGGCGAAGGTAGGTGCTTTTCGTTTCTGTAACTTCTCTTCCGCCGGATCATCTCCTTTAGCAACGCTCCCTAGCTGCTCTTTAGCCAGCTTTCTGGCTTCCTCGGCTGTAATAGTCCCGTGCTTACCAAGTGTGAGGCGTCGGGAGCGACCATCATTTCGATATTGGATCAGATAACTTTTTACGCCTGTAGGCTTGATGCGAATGCCAAATCCTTTAATCTCGTCATCCCAGAGTAAGATATCTTTCTCTCCAGGTTGGGGCAGGGAAGTTGAATCAACAAATCTCTTTATAAGCTTTGGCACTATATTTTCCTTATCAGCCTACCTTCTAATCTCAAGATACTCGATTTCGTTTCCGGGCTAGAAAATCTTCGGGTAAGCATTAGGTAAGCAATTGAACGGATAATACAGCGTATGTTCTGCGGCTCACTTCGTAAAGGAAAATACTCTAACCTTATGAAAAATATTGAATAATTGGACTTGTGAGTAATCAGTCGAAATCTATGATATCAGCTTTTAAAGAGACTTATAATCAATAGGTCGCACGTTCGAGTCGTGCCGGGGTCACCAATTAAACCGTTGAAAATATTGTTTTTCAACGGTTTCTTATTTTAGTGGCGCTTTGTAGAATTTAGATAGGCAAGCACCTATATCCATAATTTGTGAAAGATCGGCAGAGGCTGGTACCAATTCCGACACAGCGTTTACGATCATCTTCCTATGGCCCCGAGCACTTCACCATCGACAATAGCGATCCTTAGAAGCATCGAAGCTGAAATCGTCGCAGATACGCTATGCCCTTTATTTCCCGTCAGGTAATCTTGATACCAGCGGACTCTTCGATTTTTGCCAGACGTTCCATGCTCTCGGGCGACCAAGTCGCGTTGATTTCATAAAACACGTCAACCCTTCGGTCTTCCTTTGGCAGTAGGATCCATGGCTGTTTTGAGCATGTGTAAATATGCACATCTGGCGGAAATTGGTCCGGATCATCGAGTGTGCCGACACGGATGAACCGGATACGTTCACGCAAACCGCCCATGTTATAGTTGCTCCAAACCGCAACTTTGCATTTGGAGCACCTGATAATGGTCTGGCCAGTGCCACTGGGCGTTGGCACTATAATTTCCTCGACTTTGCCTGAAGTCAGCTCCACCCGATCAGCCTCAAAAAGGGCGTTCAATGCAAAGGAAGAACCCGTGTTTTTCTGGCAGCCGCGGCAGTGACAACAATGGACAATCAAGGGCTCAGAGGTAACCTGATAACGCACATAGCCGCAGGTGCAACCACCATCTCTTGTTTGGGATTTGTTGTTCATGGCGTCCTCTAATACTATTTGATTTCTGCAGAAAGCAGGTATCCTGGGGTTGCAGGCCCATTAAAAGGAACCTGCCAAAGGTTCCTGATAACAGATTGGGCTACGCTGTCACGATATCCGCTTTGAGGCTGCCTAGGAAGGCCATCACCTCGCCGCCTTCATCCGGGCCAACGCCCATTTCGCCGGCAACACTGACCACGATTTCGATAAATCGGGTCCAATCTGCCTCAGTAATCCCCATGCCCTGATGGGAAAGTGCCATGTCGCGACCTTTATAATACATCTGCCCCCCAGTTTCTTTAACGAAAAAGTCAATTAGAAGCTGGAGTTCGCGCGCGTTTCTGTCCTCGCCTCGGTTGGCCCAGAAACGCCCCAGAAGATCGTCCTTGCGGGCTAGCCCGACGACATTGGTCGAGAACATAGCGAGGCCATCATAGCCACCAAGGCGGGAGTAGAGAGTAGTTGTCATTTTCGATATCTCCTTAGTTTGAGTTGAGCTTCAGTTTTCACGGCTTTTGGGTTTATTCCCGCTACTGATCGCCGTGTGGACAATCAGCAGTTTGATCAGGGCAAAGATACTGCCACTGTGGAAAACACGACCACGGAATGGTCAGGCGATCTTGACCTCTACCTTGGAAGGTGTTGCGCGGCGGCAGCCATCAGCGACGGGGGAATGGGCCACGGCGAAATCAACAATCTCGCGCAGGGTTTTTTCAGCCACTCCCGTGGCACCAATAGTAACGCGGGTTCGCAGGCTCAAAGGACCAGCAGGAACAGAATCGTCTAAACCGAGCAAGCCGCGGTCGTCGGAAACGCTGTCGGCTGTGACCTCCAGTGTATCCAGAGTCACCCCTAATTGTGCGGCGTGCAACGCTATTCTGGTGGCATCGCAGGTTGCTAAGGCTGCGCGTGACAGCCAGCCTGGTGACGGTGCCGAACCGTTCCCTCCGATGGCTTCCGGCATGTCGGTTACGATCGTTTCACCGTCCGCCCCGGTGGCCCGGCACCGCAGGCCGTTTTCCATGACCGCTGTGACAGGTGGGTCGTTACTCAGCGCGTCTTTCGGGTTCTCTTTCAAATAAGCGATAACATCTTTTACTGAATTCTGGATGTGTTCGACAGACATCTCATTCCCCCTGTTTAGTTCGAAATATTAATTTAGTTTTCTAGTCCCGTGGGACCAGTGGCAGTAGCCGGGTTCGGTAAACGGTGAGCAGAACCCGACTTTTATTCTCTTGCCAAATTGATTGCATTGGAGCACTTTTTTGTAAATTAGAGAAAAATTGATAACCGTTTTGCAAAAATGCACACAACAGAGGACACCGGATGCAATGGGATGATGCGCGGATATTCCTGGCCGTAGCCCGTGAGGGTTCTTTCAGCAGTGCCGCAAAGCGGTTGGGTGTGCAGCATTCCACCGTTTCGCGTCGGATTAGGGCGTTAGAGAAAAAACTGGCGACGCCTTTGGTTGAACGCAAAGCGTCTGGCTATGTCCTGACCGAGGCCGGAGAAGAATTGAATCAATCCGCTAGCCGGATCGAGAGAGAGCTGCTGTCCTTTGAAGTGGCGGTTGGCGGACAAGCGGAAGACGTCGCAGGGGAGCTACGGGTCACAGCAATCGCCAACATGGCATCGACTGTGCTGATGCCGTATTTTGCGCGATTCAGCGCCGCATATCCAAGAATCGAATTAAGCGTTCAGGTCACCAATGATTCCGTCCGACTGTCAGAGCGTGAAGCGGACGTCGCCATCCGGCAAACCAATAAACCCTTGGAAACCTTGATCGGCACGCGCCTGACGACTGTCGCTTCGGCCGTCTATGGCGCGCGTGATTATTGCGCGGCGGTCAAGTCAGGACAGGCGACGGAAAAATGGATTGGGGTTGATTGCTGCGATTATCATAGAAACTGGACCAAGCAAGCCTGGCCGCAAGCTGAACACGAGTTTTACGTCGACGAGACCTCGTTAACACTCGCGGCATTGAAAGAAGGGCTGGGTGTTGGTTTTCTGCCCTGCTTTCTGGGCGATACCGACCCCGAACTGGTACGATTTCGTGAGCCTGAAAAGCAGCATGAGCTCGGGCTGTGGCTGTTGTATCACCGTGATCTCCGCAACACCAAACGTGTGGCTTTGTTTCACGAGCATATGCAGCGGGAGATCAAACAAGCCGTCGCACTGTTTGAAGGCGCGGCACCAACGCCGAAGTAGTCAGTATTGTTAAATCACCGGAGGAAATTCTGCAACCCAGGTTTTTCGTTAGCTTGGAGGCATCTTTAAAGTCTCCAATCCGTGGGCTTGATCCTTGACCCATTATTTAGGGCGGCCATTTTCGGTGCCCGTTTGCCGTTAATAATCGGACTATACTAAGGGGCGTGATTTAGTCCGGGTCTGGCCCAAAGCAAACATTCGTCTAAATGGATGATATATCGTTTGAGTAAGTAAGGAAGAGTCCATGACAGTTAAGCGAATTGTATCAAATATCGCGGCAACATCTGTGGATGATGTACGAAAATTCTATTTAGATTTATTTGATTTGGACGTCGTGATGGATCACGGATGGATCGCAACTCTTGCTTCCGGCGAAACAGCACAGGCCCAGATTAGTATCGCCAGTGAAGGTGGGTCGGGGACTTCGGTTCCTGATCTGTCAATTGAGGTGGATGACGTCGATGCTGTTTATCAACGCGCAAAGCGTCTTGGCCACGACATAGAATATGAGCTGACAGACGAGCCATGGGGAGT
>NVRR01000004.1 GCA_002732675.1 Sneathiella sp.
GGCCAGTTTCGCAGCGATTTACTCTATCGGTTGAATGTCATAACGTTACGGATACCAACCCTTATGCAACGCGTTGAAGATATCCCACGTCTTTTCACGCAGCTGGTCAATGAGGCTTGCATACGATACCGGAGGGATTTTCCCGTCATTCCGGCGACAGTATTGACGGTTATGGCGAACAGGGATTGGCCGGGCAATGTCCGTGAACTCAGGAATGCCGCTGACAGATTTGCCTTGGGTCTGGGTTTAATGGACGGGGCGGGAGACACTCAAAAATCGCCTGAAAGTCTGGCCGAGCGTGTCGCGGAGTATGAACTGAACGCCATTGTCGCGGAACTGACGGCCAATGACGGTCAGCTGCGGCAGACATATGAGTCTCTTGGGCTATCGCGGAAAACGCTCTACGAAAAAATGCAGAAATATCGGCTTAACCGGAATGAATATTCTAAGGAATAGAAAATTCAGACGGCCTGAATAGACTCCAATATAGCCGAAAGGGTGGGTTTCAACACGTCATATAGCCATCAATGTACCCTTTTCCACCCATCGCTTTCGATTTTTGCACATTGAGAGGCCATTGTCGTTTGATTGTCGTTGTATCTGTTCTACAGTTTGTATCTCATACGTAGCAGTGAACATGCAGCGGGCATGTTTGCTCAAGAAATGCGGTGAAGAATTTTTAATTCTGGGAGGAATATATAATGCGTAAAACCTTAATGGTTGCGGCAGCAACTGCCGTTCTAATGGCATCTGGCTCGACTGCCTTTGCAAAATGTGATGACGGTGAAATCGTCATTAAATTCAGTCATGTGACAAACACGGACAAGCACCCGAAAGGGATTGCGGCGACGTTGCTTGAAAAAAGGGTGAACGAGGAAATGAATGGTAAAGCCTGCATGGAGGTTTTCCCGAACTCGACACTTTACAATGACGACAAGGTTTTGGAGGCATTGCTGAACAACGATGTTCAGATGGCGGCGCCGTCTTTATCCAAGTTTGAAAAATTTACCAAGAAGTTCCGGATTTTCGACCTGCCGTTCATGTTTAATGACATTGCCGCAGTGGATGCATTTCAGGTTTCTGAAACCGGGCAGAAAATGAAAAGTTCTATGGTGAAACGCGGATTGCTCGGCCTTGAGTTCTGGCACAATGGCATGAAGCAGTTCTCAGCGAACAAGCCGCTTCTGGTGCCGGGCGATGCCAAGGGTCTTAAATTCCGGGTGCAGTCATCAGATGTTCTGGTCGCTGAAATCGAAGCGCTGGGTGCAAGCCCCCAAAAAATGGCATTCTCTGAGGTTTATGGTGCCTTGCAGACAGGTGTCGTGGACGGTCAGGAAAATACCTGGTCGAATATCTATGGCAAGAAATTCTTCGAAGTCCAGGATGGAACGACGGAAACAAATCACGGTGTGATCGACTACCTTGTGGTCACGTCTACCAAATTCTGGGACGGGCTGCCCGATGATGTCCGGGTACAGCTCGCGACGATCATGCGTGAAGTCACGGTGGCGCGAAACGGTGAATCTACTCAAGTCAATAACGATGCGAAGGAAGCAATTATGGCCGCCGGTGGCGTTGTCCGTCCATTGAACGCCGAGCAACGGCAAATGTGGGTGGATGTCATGAAACCAGTTTGGGCCGAGTTCGAAAAGGATGTTGGCGCAGCCAACATTGCGGCCGCACAAAAAATAAATATGACCAACTAGGGTGAGTTTGGTTGGCTGGCGCGACTTTTTTCGCGCCAGCCATTTATTTGGTGTCTTGAACCTGGGGAGGGGACGATGGGAGGCCACGGTCATAAAAAAACGGCGACATTTACGGATCGGATAGAAGAAACGGCCATAGCATTGATTTTGGGACTGATGACCATTGTCACCTTTGCCAACGTCGTCGCCCGATATGTTTTCAACGATAATATTTTATGGGCATTGGAAGTAACGTCCATTCTTTTCGCCTGGCTGGTTTTGCTGGGTGTCAGTTATTGCGTCAAGATCACGGCCCACCTCGGCGTTGATGCTGTGGTCAAGCTCGTCTCCCGGCCCAAGCGCAAAGCTATGACCTTACTGGCTGTGTTTTTCTGTCTGGTATATACTTTTTTATTGCTGAAAGGCGGATGGGATTTTTGGGCGAATTTTGCCAATTTACCCGGTACCGAAGGACGGTGGTTTCCAGTCGGGTTTGAAGTCGATTTTCTGGCGAAAGGCTGGTACGAAACCAATGATGTGGATATGCCGGAGATGTTCCAGTTTCTCTCCATCTGGTTCAATGAGGGCGAGCCGTATGAGAAAATTCCGCGGTTTATTCCCTATGTCATGCTGCCCTTCGGCATGGCTCTTCTGTTTTTTCGATTTTTGCAGGCTGGCTGGGCCGTTTATACGGACCGCAAAGAACTGATTATCGTCAGTCACGAAGCGGAGGACGCGGTCGAAGACGCCGCCGCAAAACTAGAGAAGGAGACGTAAGATATGGAAATCGTCTTCCTTTTCATCGGAATTATTGCCCTTCTTATCCTCGGTGTCCCGATTGCGATTGCCCTCGGGTTGAGCTCTGTGTTTTTCCTGCTGGTGGTCTCCGAAAGTTCACTGGCCTCAGTGGCTCAGACTTTTTATGAGGCCATGGCGGGCCATTACACGTTGCTCGCCATTCCATTTTTCATCCTGGCGTCGAGTTTTATGGCCACAGGCGGTGTTGCCAAACGGATTATTCGCTTTTCCATCGCCGTTGTCGGGCATTTCAGTGGGGGCCTTGCCATTGCCGGCGTTTTCGCCTGTATGCTTTTTGCGGCGCTTTCCGGCTCGTCCCCGGCCACCGTCGTTGCCATCGGTTCCATTGTTATCGCTGGCATGCAGCAGGTCGGTTATACCAAGGATTTTGCAGCTGGAGTGATTTGTAACGCGGGAACCCTCGGCATTTTGATCCCACCCTCCATTGTTATGGTGGTCTATGCCGCGGCGACAGATGTCTCCGTGGGGCGTATGTTCCTTGCCGGTGTTATTCCGGGTCTGCTGGCCGGATTTATGCTGATGGTCGGGATTTACGTGGCGGCAAAATGGAAAGGGTTGCCGAAGGGCGACTGGCTTGGATGGGGTGAAGTTCTCGTCGCCGCACGGGATGCCTCCTGGGGCCTTTTGCTGATAATAATTATTCTCGGCGGAATTTATGGGGGGGCCTTCACGCCGACAGAAGCGGCGGCTGTTGCCTCGATTTACGCGTTTATCATTGCCAATTTTATCTATCGGGATATGGGGCCATTACATCGGGAAGGCGAGGAACCCATTTCGCTTTTCAAAAAGCCTCAGGCCCTTGTTACGGCATTCTTTCATAAAGATACGCGAGATACCTTGTTTGATGCGGGCAAACTTACAATTACGTTGATGTTCATTATTGCCAATGCGCTGATTTTGAAACATGTGCTGACCGACGAGCAAATTCCGCAGCAGATTGCAGGCGTCATGCTGGACGCCGGTCTCAGCTGGTGGACTTTCCTGATTGTCGTCAATATCATCTTGTTGGTGGGCGGCCAGTTTATGGAGCCGTCGGGCTTGATCGTCATTGTTGCGCCGCTGGTCTTTCCCATCGCTATGGAGCTTGGGATCAACCCCATTCATCTTGGCATTATTATGGTGGTTAATATGGAAATCGGGATGATTACGCCGCCGGTCGGGCTAAACCTGTTTGTGACGTCCGGAGTGGCCGGAATGTCGATGATGCGTGTGGTGAAGGCGGCGTTGCCCTGGCTTGGCATTCTATTCATCTTTTTGATCCTGGTGACTTATATTCCGTTCCTGTCGACCTGGCTGCCGGAAACCATGATGGGGCCTGAAATTATCACGAAGTAAAATCAGCTATCCCGAAATAGCCGTTTCTTGAAGCGACTGAGGATCTCCAGACGGTGAACAGGATAATCGGGATCGAGAGCCCCTTGATGAGGTTGACGTTGAGCGGGACGCCTAGATTATGTGCGGCTTCCGACGCATATCCGACCAGGTTCAACAGATAATAACTGATGGCGGCGATGGAGAGGCCTTCAACGGTTTCTTTCAGTCGAAGTTGGTGTTGCGCGCATTTATTCATGGACGTCAGCTGCGCCTCGTTTTGTTCCGATAGGGCAAAATCCGTCTTCGTTCGCAGCAGGTTCGCGGATCGTGTTGCCCGCCATGAAAGATCCGCCAGACGATCCGCCCTAGAATTACAAGTTCGAACCGCCGGTGCCACTCACGCGCGCACCCAGCGCCTCAAACGGGCGGGCATAGAGTTCATTATTGATTTCAAACTGGAGCGGGTGAGGCGTAAAGCCCGAACAATCTCTCCGTTCTGCCAAGCTTTCCTCTTCCATCGGCCTGCCCTGAAAAGGTCACCTATCGCAGCGTTGTCAAAGTGGAAACCAGCAGGGTACAACAAATTTAAAGTCAATCGGGCTTTTGACCGAAAATCTATAGATTCTCTGGTTATCTTGGGTGCGCCGCAATAATCTTACGAATTGGACCCTGTTTCGCTAATTATATTTGCGAATTTAGCGAATTGAGCGCAGAATAACGCTGGGCGTGTAAAAAGAAAAGAACTTTGCCATGAATAGGTTCGGTGCGGGTGAGGAATTACTCCATCCAGTAAAAGCAGTAAATCGGGCGGATTTTGGGGCGCCTGAGCTTAAAGTATTGCTAGCCTGTGCAGATGTTGTTGAGACGGAGCATCATTATAATCCGCTGGATGCCTTTATGTATGGCGATCAGCCTGTGCAGTTTCTACTGGCGGAGGATTCCGAAGAAGTTACCACCTTGCTGCGGGAGCATGAGGATATTGCGGTCCTGATGCTGGACGTGTCAGGAAAGAAAAACGAGTGCGGGTTGCAATTGCTGCGTCATGTGCGCCAGGATCTCGGTAACAGAAACATACGTGTCATTTTGGTTGGGGCATATTCGGGCTATCAGCAGGACTGGAATGTCCTCAGACAATATGATGTCAGCGATTATCGGGATATCTCGGAACTGACGGTTCCTCAGCTGTTTACGAGCCTGACCATTGCACTACAAGCCTATGAAAGGCTCTGCACGGACGAGAATAACAAGCGGGCATTGCAAACTATTCTGGATGTCACCAAGGAGCTTTACGGCGTTCGTTCCGTTGAGGAATTCTGCCTGACAATTCTTACCCAGTTACAGGTTATTCACGCGCCGACCGAGCATTGTTTCTTTTGTATTCCTGACGACAAGTCGGGCGAACTCGTCCTGTCAGCAGGCATGGGTAAATATGAAGGACTGAGGAAGCAAAAGGTTGAGACCGCCGTAAATGCCGATATGCACGCTCGTATTCTGGAGATCACAGACGCGCGCGTAAATCGATATGAAGAGGCATTGAGTATTCTCTCCATCGTCCGTGACGGAACGTTGAAGGGCGCCGTCATTCTGGAGACGACACCGGCCTTCACATTGCTGGAAAAACGCCAGATCGAACTGATTTGCGCGAATATTACGCTGGGCCTTGAAAATGCGGACATGTTTGAAGAGATCAAACGGCTGGCATTCCATGATTCCCTGACGGGCCTGAATAATCGAGCGAAATTTCGCAATGATGTCCAATCATATCTGGAAGGGCAGGAGAAGGGTACTTTCGTTGTCGTTCAGTTCGTACTGGACTATCTGCCGGAACTCAATATCGCCCTTGGCCACGAATCCGTTGATGAATTGTTGCAGTTTGTCTCCGAGCAATTATCGGTCTTGTTTCCTGATGCGATTTCTCTGGCCCGCACATCGGGAGATGGCTTTGGATTATGCATACCATATGGCGAAATCCGTGATCTCCGACAGATCCCGCGCACCATTCATAGTCTGTTTGAACGAAGTCAGGAAGAAAGCGCGAACCTTCCCCATGTAATCCCGCGCATTGGTCTGGCGATCTATCCTGAGGACGCCGGTAATGCCGCCGCACTTTGGCGTAATACTAATATTGCCCTGGCAACGATAAGAGGAAAGGGGAGCACTTATTTCAGATTTTATAATAAAGAGATAGCAAACGATATTAATGCACGGGTTGAGATGAATAACGCGCTGCGTCAGGGGATTGGACGGGAAGACCTGACACTGAATTATCAGCCGCAAATAGACCTGGAGACAGGCAATGTTGTCGGCGTTGAAGCGTTGGTGCGCTGGCAGCGCGACGGCGGTCATTTTGTCGCTCCTGACGAATTTATTCCGATCGCTGAAACCTCCGGTCTTATTGCGCCGATCAGCGAATGGGTGCTGATGGAAGCCTGTCAGAAACGGCGGGAGTGGCTGGATCAGGGCGCTACAGATTTTAAGGTGGCCATCAATCTATCTCTATCAATGTTTCAAAATGATGATTTCGCGGAGTTGATGCGTCATACATTGCGGAAAACTGCCTGTCCGCCGGAACTGGTGGAGTTGGAAATAACAGAAAGCGTGATCATGGAAGACCCTGATCAGGCGTTACGGAATTTCCTCGAGCTTGGGGAGATGGGCATCAGTTTTTCTATTGATGATTTCGGTACGGGCTATTCATCGCTGAGTTATCTCCGGCGTCTGCCCGTTTCCGTTCTTAAAATAGATAAAGCTTTTGTCAGTGGTATGATGATCAATGCCGACGATGCGGCAATTACCCGAACCGTTATTGAGCTTGGCCGTAATCTGGGTTTGACCGTTCTGGCAGAAGGCGTTGAGACGAAAGAGCAAGTGGCGTTCCTCCGGGCAGCCAAATGCCATCAGGCGCAGGGATATATTTTCTCCAGGCCAGTACAGGCCCATGCCGTTATGTCGCTATTGGAAACGACTGATTTTATGTCACTCGCACGTTAGGCAATTTTGCCTATTTTTTGAGAAGTTTACCTGGGTTCATAATGCCGTCCGGGTCCAGCGCCTGTTTCAGACGATGCATCAGATCGATCTCGACGTCGGATTTATAATGGACCAGATCATCTGCCTTGAGGCGACCGATGCCATGCTCAGCGCTGATGCTCCCTCGCATGCTGACGGCAATGTCATGGACGGCGCGACTGATTTCTTCCCAGTGGCCTAAATAATCGGACTTGTCCATTTTCTCCGGCTGCAACGGATTATAATGCACGTTGCCGTCGCCGATATGCCCGAAGGCCACAGAGCGAAAGTCCGGGATAATTTTCGCGACAGCAATATCAGCTTCGCGGATGAAATCGGCGAAACGGGAAACCGGCACAGATATATCATGCTTGATGCTACCGCCTTCAGGCTTTTGCGCGCCGGAAATTTCCTCCCGTATCTGCCACAGTTTCTGCTGCTGTGCCTGACTTGCGGGCACAATGGCGTCGAGAACAATCTCCTGCTCGAACCCGGCGGCAAGGATATTTTCCATCAACTCCTTTATGTTCTCAGTACTGCTGGAGGAGAGTTCAATAAGAAGATGCCAGTCATACCGCGCTGGCATTGGATCTGTGACACCAGGGACATGGCGGACAACCATATCAATGCAGATACGTGGGATAATTTCGATGGCCGTCACCTGATCACCACTCATTTGCCGCGCCAAACTCAGGAACGCTACCGCAGCGTCAACGGAGGGAATGGCAGCAAGCGCAACCTGTTGGTATTTTGAACGGGGATAGATTTTGACGACGGCACGGGTCACGATCCCGAGGGTGCCCTCCGCGCCAATAAAAAGCTGTTTTAAATCATAGCCCGTATTGTCTTTCCGTAGCGCCGTCAGTCCATCCCATATCCGTCCGTCCGGGAGGACAACTTCAAGGCCCAGCACCTGCTCGCGTGTATTACCGTAATGCAGCACCTGCACGCCACCGGCATTGGTGGAAATATTACCGCCAATCTGACAGCTTCCCTCCGATCCGATCCGAAGTGGAAAAATACATTCCACGTCTTCGGCGGCGGCTTGCAGATTGGCGAGGATACATCCGGCGTCAACGGTCATCGTGCCATCCAGCGGATCAACATCGTGGATCCTGTTCATTCGGCTGAGTGACAGAACGATTTCGTCACCGCCCATAAACGGAATGGAACCGCCGACAAGGCTCGTATTGCCGCCTTGTGGCACCAGTGATGTCTTGGTGGCCGCGCAGAGCCTGACAATCGCCGCGACCTCTTCCGTGGTCTTTGGTTGGACAACGGCGCGCGCCTTACCGACAAATTTATCGCGCCATTCAATAACAAACCCCTGCATGTCAGCCTCATCGAGAAGAATATGCTTCTCCCCAACGATGTCGGTCAATTTCTTGATCAGGTCCAAAAGTTTTTTCCTTCTCTAATCTCTAGGCGCGGCGGCCCGACGCAGGCGATCATTAATGGCGATACCCAGGCCGATCTCGGGAATCGGGCCGACGGCAATGCGCGCCACCTTCCTTTCGTCCAGCAGATGCAGCGCCGCAAACAGCTGGGCTGCTGCCTCTGTCAGGTCGCCAGCTTTACTAAGATTGATATCAGCTAGTATATCCTGTTCTTGTCCAAATCCAAGAAAGGCTTCGCCCTCCTGCTTGTCGTGGGCATTCAGCCGGACGGGACAGCCCGGCGCATAATGGCTCAGCAGCATGCCCGGGCTCGATATAGCCCCATCATCGTCGTCATGATGCGCAAGAGGGCCAACGCAGGCTTCCAGCATATCGGTGGTAACACCGCCTGGACGCAACAGCATCGGTTTCTCTCCTTTAAACCCGACCACTGTACTTTCGACCCCGACTTTGCAGGGCCCGTCATCAATCACCCCGGCGATTTTGTCGTCGAGGCCTTCCAACACATGCTCTGCCGTGGTCGGACTGATACGGCCTGATGGATTGGCGCTCGGGCCCGCCAGCGGACAGCCGGAGGCTTCAAGGAAATCAAGCGCCAGCGGATGACCCGGAATCCGCACAGCCAAGGTGTTGAGCCCGGCACTTGCCAGCTTGGATATGGGGCAGTTGGGCTGCCGTGGCAGGACCAACGTCAACGCCCCCGGCCAGAAATGAGCGGCCAGCAATTCTGCCGTCTTGTTGAGCATCACGTAAGACCGGACAGCATCGAGTGAGGGCAGGTGAATAATCAGCGGGTTGAAGCTCGGCCGTCCTTTGGCGTCGAAAATAGCGGCAACCGCACGCTCGTCCAGCGCATTTGCGCCGAGGCCGTAGACCGTTTCGGTCGGAAAAGCCACAAGATCGCCGCTCTTTATATGCCGAGCAGCTTCTCGCAGGCCCGCTGCATTTGCTGGAAATTTTTTACTCTTCATTCTACCTGCGTCCAACTTACTTCATATCCTGATGGCGTCGTCGCGAAAGGCTTTTTTATCTCTAGCGGATATGGCATAACCGTTAAATCATAAAAACAACCGCAATGGGAAGGAAATCTCCATGGGCGAATATATCGCACCGCTTAAAGATATGCGTTTTGTCTTGAACAATATTGTTGATATGGCGGCTTTATCTCAATTGGAGCTCTTCGCCCATGCGGAAAGTGATGTCGTCGACGCGGTTTTGGAGGAAGCCGGAAAATTCGCAACTAACGTGCTCTCTCCGCTGAACAGGCCAGGTGATTTGCAAGGCTCCCACGTCAAGGATGCCGTGGTGACGACGCCGGACGGCTGGGCTGAAGCCTATCAGCAATTTGTCGACGGCGGCTGGAACGGGATTTCGGCACCAGAGAAATATGACGGTGGCGGTTTGCCGTGCGTTGTTGCATTGGCGACTGTGGAAATGTGGAATGCCGCCAATTTGTCTTTCTCGCTTTGTCCGCTGCTGACGCAGGGGGCGATCGAATCTTTATTGTCTCATGGGACAGAAGAACAACAGCAGACCTATTTGCGCAAACTTGTTACCGGCGAGTGGGCGGCGACCATGAATTTGACAGAAGGCCATGCAGGGTCTGATGTTGGTGCCTTGCGGTCAAAAGCCGAGCCCGCAGGAGACGGTTCCTGGCGCATATCAGGGCAGAAGATATTCATCACGTATGGCGATCATGAAATGAGCGAGAATATCATTCATCTGGTGCTGGCACGGACACCCGGGGCGCCCGCTGGAACCCGCGGAATTTCGCTGTTTATCGTGCCAAAATATCTGATCAATGAAGATGGCTCTCTGGGCGCTCGCAATGATCTGAAATGTGTCTCTCTCGAAGAGAAAATTGGCATCCACGCGAGCCCGACTGCCGTTATGTCCTTTGGCGACGACGGCAACTGCATTGGCTATCTGCTGGGAGATGAGAATAAAGGCATGGCTTGTATGTTCACAATGATGAACAGCGCCCGCCTCAATGTCGGCGTGCAGGGCTTGGCGGTTGCTGAGCGGGCCTATCAGCAAGCTGTCGAATATGCGCGGGATCGCAGGCAGGGACAGTCACTGGGCATGCCGAAAGGGGAAATGGCGCCGATTATCCACCATGCCGACGTACGGCGGATGCTGATGACCATGAAGGCGAATATCGAAGCTATGCGCTGCCTGATTTACCTCAACGGCGAATGCCTCGACAAGGCGCATAATCACCCGGACGAAACGGTGCGCGAACAGAGCATGGGAATGGCGGAACTGCTAACGCCGCTTTCCAAGGCCTGGTCGACCGATCTGGCGGTGGAGCTTGCCTCAACCGCCGTGCAGATTCATGGCGGCATGGGGTTTGTTGAGGAAACGGGCGTTGGGCAATATTACCGCGATGCCCGTATCCTACCGATTTATGAAGGCACCAACGGTATTCAGGCGCTTGACCTTGTTGGCCGTAAGCTCGGACTGAATGGGGGGGCTCCGGTCAAACAGCTGTTCTCTGATATTGATCAGACAGTTAAGGATCTTGCCGTGGCGGGTGATGATCTGACGGCGATGGCATTGCAGCTAAATCTCGGGATTTCGGCGCTCAAAGACGCGACTGACTGGCTTTACACCAACGCACCCAATGACCCCAATGCTGCGCCAGCGGGGGCAACGCCGTATCTTCGGATGTTTGCAACTGTTGTCGGTGCCTATCTGCTCGCGAAATCAGCGCTGAAAGCGAAGAAACTGATGGCGGCGGGGGATAGCGATACGGCGTTTCTCTCCGCCAAGGTCGTAACGGCGCGGTTTTTTGCGGCCCAAATATTACCACAAGCAACCGCCTTGTTAGGACCGGTGACAGAAGGGCCGGAAATGCTGTTCGCGCTGGATGAAGAGCAGCTCTCTGCCTGAATTATTGACGTTTACGTAAACGTCAATATAAAATAGACCGCGCAGGGAGAACTGCCCTGCACGGAAAAACAAAGGGTACATAATGAAAAAACAAGAAATAGAATACCCGCTTGGCACACGACCTGAAGATGGGGAGGTCCTGGAGGTGAGGGACGGCATTCTCTGGGTTCGAATGCCAATCCCCATAAAAGGCCTTGATTATATCAATCTATATCTGATCGAGGATGATGATGGCTGGACCATGATTGATTCTGGATTTAACTCCGATAAAATCAAAGAACTTTGGGAGAAAATTTTTTCTAAACACCTTAAAGGAAAGCCGCTTACGCGTTTAATTTGCACGCATTTTCATCCCGACCATATGGGGCTTGCCGGCTGGGTGACAGAGCGCTGGAATATACCGCTCACCATGACTTTCGGCGAATGGACATTTGGCCGGATGCTCTATCTGGAAGCTGCGGAGGAGACCCCGGAACATGTTATCGATTTCTATCAAGCCGTCGGCTTTAGTGAGGAAACGCTGGCGCGGGTGAAATCGCGCGGTTTCAATCACTTCCACCGGGCAATGACACCGGTTCCAATGGGCTTTAATCGCATTGCCGATGGCAGTATTATTTCGATTGGTAAACGCGACTGGAAAATCATTGTTGGGTGCGGGCATAGCCCCGAACATGCTTGCCTTTATTCTGCCGAAGACGGTCTTCTGATATCAGGGGATCAGGTTCTGCCGCGGATTACCCCTCATATCGGCGTCTATCCGGCGGAGCCACTGGCTAATCCCTTGAAACAATTTATACAATCTATTGATATATATAAGAATTTACCCGAAGATACGCTGGTTCTTCCGGCCCATAATGATGTGTTTTATGGCCTTCATAATCAGCTGGATTATTACCAGAGCCATCATATGGAACGACTAAACCGGTTAAAGAGTGCCTGCACGAAGCCACAATCGGCGATCGATTTGCTGCCGGTCCTGTTTGACCGGGAACTCAGCCAATCTGATACAGGTCTCGCCATCTCGGAAGGACTGGCGCATTGCCATTATCTTGTTGATGAAGGTGAACTGGACAGGCAACGCGGGACGGACGGTATTTGGCGATTTCAGCGGCAAAAGGCTATTCAGGCCGCCGTCGCCTAATCGATCACTATATAAAAAAACAAGAAAAGGACAAAGATCATGACAGACCATCTATTGGTAGAGAAAACCGGCGCTATCGCCACATTGACCATGAACCGGCCAGAGGCCCGCAATGCGCTCTCTTTAGAGATGCGGGAGGCCTTATTTCAGGCGATGACGGATATCGAAACTGACGACACTGTTCGCTGCGTCGTGATCAAGGGTGCTGGTGATCATTTTATGGCGGGCGGGGACGTTAAATCGTTTAATGACTATGTGAAAATGACACCTGATGTACGGCGGCAGACTTTTGAACGCCGCATTCATGGCCTGCATCCAACAATGTTTGCCCTGCGCCGGATGAATAAGCCGGTAATTGCCAGTGTGCAGGGTGCGGCAGCCGGTTTCGGTCTCTCGTTAATGATGGCCTGCGATATGGTAATCGCCGCCGATGATGCATTTTTTACGCTTGCCTATATCAATATCGCTACTACGCCTGACGGTTCCGGGACTTTCACCCTGCCGCGAATTGTCGGTCTCAAGAAAGCCATGGAAATTGCCATGCTCGGCGATCGCTTCAGTGCGGAGAAGGCCGAAGCGATGGGATTGATCAATTTTGTGGTGCCGAAAGATGAGCTGGCGACGGAAACCACTAAATTGGCGGAGCGGCTGGCTAGTGGACCTACTCTGGCGATCGGGCGGACCAAGCAGCTTCTTAATGCGTCACTTGGCAATAGCTTGGAAAGTCAGCTTGCGATGGAGGCTGAAAATTTCGCGGCTTGCGCTGCCAGTAATGACTGGGTGGAAGGGGTGACGGCTTTCAAAGAAAAGAGGCGGCCCGAGTATAATGGTAATTAGATTAATAGAATCAAGCCGGTAATGGGAGAGATCAATGGCAAACCTTAAAGGAAAGACGTTATTTATCACCGGCGCAAGCCGCGGTATTGGTCTTGCCATTGGCAAGCGTGCAGCGGCCGATGGTGCCAATGTGGTGATCGCGGCAAAAACCGCGGAGCCTCATGCTAAGCTTGCGGGAACCATTTACACAGCGGCCGAGGAAATCGAAGCTGCGGGCGGCAAAGCCCTTCCTCTGGTCGTTGATGTGCGCGATGAAGCGACGGTGGAGGCGGCCATGGAAAAGGCGGCGGATACATTTGGCGGGATCGATATTCTTGTCAATAATGCGTCGGCCATCAGCCTGACGGGTACCTTACAGACCCCGATGAAACGTTATGATTTGATGCATCAGATCAATATTCGGGGAACTTTTCTTTGTTCACAAAAAGCCATTCCGTACCTTAAAAAAGCGGATAATCCGCATGTCCTGAATTTGTCGCCCCCGCTTAATTTCGATACCCATTGGTTCTCGCCGCATGTGGCTTATAGCATGGCAAAATATGGGATGAGCCTGTGTGTGCTGGGGATGTCGGACGAGTTTAAACGGCACGGTATCGCCTTCAACGCACTTTGGCCACGCACGGCCATTGCCACGGCGGCCATGGACTTGATCGGCGGCGGTGATGTCAGCCGGAAATGCCGCAAAGTCGAGATAATGTCCGATGCGGCCCATATTATCCTCACCAAGCCATCGCGTGAATTTACCGGAAATTTCTGCGTTGATGATGAGACGCTGGCGTCGGTCGGCGTAACGGATCTGTCGAAATATCGTTTCGACGGCGTTGGCGAAGAGGAACTTCTCCCCGACTTCTTTGTCTAACCTGCTGTGATATTAAGCTGCCTGGCGTAAATCCAGGCGGCTCCAGACATCTTTAAGGGCCGAGACAAGCTCTGCCATCATGGCGTCGTTATGGAACGGTGTTGGCGTGATGCGTAACCGTTCCATGCCGCGCGGCACTGTTGGATAGTTGATCGGCTGAATATAGATGCCGTAATCGTCAAGCAGCATATCGCTCGCCTGTTTGCATAAATTTGCATCATAGACCATCAGCGGAACAATATGGGTGACAGAGGGCAGGAGAGGCAGGTCGGCATCACGGAATAACTGTTTCAATGTCGCTGCGCGCTCCTGATGGGTTTCACGCTCCCATTGGCTGTTTTTTAGGTGCCGTACGCTGGCAAGGGCGCCCGCCGACATCACCGGTGAGAGTGTGGTCGTGAAGATAAAGCCCGTTGCGTAGGAGCGAATGGAATCGACGATATTCCGGGTCGACGTAATATAGCCACCGACAACCCCGAACGCCTTACCAAGAGTGCCTTCGATAATTGTAATGCGGTCCATCAGGCCTTCCCGTTCAGCAACGCCGCCGCCGCGAGGGCCATAGAGGCCAACCGCATGAACTTCATCAAGATAGGTCATGGCACCGTATTTGTCCGCAAGGTCGCAGAATTCCCTGATCGGTGAAATATCGCCATCCATGGAATAAACAGATTCGAAGGCGATGATTTTGGGGCGCGACGGATCAATGGCTTTCAGTTTGTCTTCCAGATCACGAATATCATTATGGGCAAAAATATGCTTCTCACAGCCCGCATGCCGCACACCATCAATCATCGACGCGTGATTAAGCTCGTCGGACAGGATCACACATCCGGGCAACAATTTACCCAATGTCGACAAGGTAGCGTCGTTTGATACAAAGCCGGACGTAAAGACAAGGGCCGCTTCCTTGGCGTGGAGGTCGGCAAGCTCTCGTTCCAGCTCACAGATCATATGAGTATTGCCGGAAATATTACGGGTGCCGCCGGCGCCCGCGCCATATGTATCAGTGGCGTCCTTGATGGCGGCAAGGACATCGGGATGTTGGCCCATGCCAAGGTAATCGTTCGAGCACCAGATTGTGACATCCTGCTCATCACCATTTTCAAGAAACCGCGTTGCTTTGGGGAAATTGCCAGCATGGCGACCAAGTTCCGTAAAGACGCGATAGCGCTTTTCGTCTTTTAAGGACTGGATGGCCTGCTCAAATATCTGATCATAATTCATTGTTGGGTCCCCAGGATTCCCGCGAAATTCAACTCATATTCATCAATACCGAATTGGACCTTCCCTTGACAAGGGACAAAAGGTCGCATTTGCTCGTATCTGCCGAGAATGTGATGGGTATTTACCGGTTATGGACATCTCCGTAAGGGTTTTAATGCGCCATGAAGACGGGGATCGTGCTGTTATTGAGTATTTCCTCTGTGACGGCGCCAAAGAACAATCGGCGGAGACGACCCCGGGTAAAGGCCCCCATGACCAACAGGTCCGCCTCGCATTTTGTCGCTTGCGCTAGTAACGATTCGGCTGTAGAGCGTCCATTTCCGCCCTTTATCTCGCAACTTTTGGCCGTTATCCCATGCATGGCCAGATAGCGAAGGGCATCCCCGGTTTCCGTATCTTCATCCAGATCGTCAATTGCGGATATCAGGGTCACCTTTTCCGCCGCCTTCAACAGTGGCAAAGCGTAGGCGAGGGCGCGACTGGATTCAACCGATCCATTCCAGGCCACGGCGATATTTCGGCCGATTTGTTCCGGTACTACCGTCTCCATCAAAAGAACAGGCCGACCGGTTTCCCGAAGTGCCGTTGTAATCARCAGGGAATTATTATTCTCCTCATCTTCAATTGCTTTGCAGATGACAATCAGGTCAAACAGCCGACCATAGGTCAGGAGGATATCCTCCCGATTGCCCTGTCTTTGAATAAATTGGGCAGAGGCACCTGACGACGGGCGTTCTGAGACGGATCCGATCATCGGCACAGACATCTCTGAGCAGAGGTCATTAAACAGCTTATGGGCCTGTTTTTTGCGTTTCTCCCCATCTTTTTCAGCCATATCGATAACGCTTTCGATCATGGCGGAGGTCATGCCCTCGCCAATGAAGGTCGCGGCGGTTCTAGGGTCAATGGTTATGTTAAGGGCATCAACATGCGCACTAAATCTGTTCGCGAGAAGAAACGCACTTCTTAATGCCTGGCTATCACAATTGTTGTCGGCACCGGAGAGGGGAACGAGAATTGTTTTATATGGCATTTTTACTATCCTTGAAGTGATCTTCCCAGTTACATCTCTAACACTATAGAAATAAATGGGTTTTTGTCATCCAAAATCCTAATATGCGCATTCAGGCCGACTCATTAGGCTGGACTGAAATCGGGTCTTGATGGACAATAGCTTCGGCTTCAGGAAATTCTTCCATCAGACGGCTTTCAACGGCATCCGAGATAACATGGGCATCATGCAGGCTTATGGCGCCATCCATGTCCAGGTGCATCTGAATGAAGACCTGCTGGCCTGAGCGACGGGTTCTGAGGTCATGGATACCGAGAACACCCGGCTGCTCGCCGACAATTTCTTTAATCCGCTGGCGCTCCTCGTCACCAAGCTCTTCGTCCATCAAATGGGCGAGGGAGATTTTGATTATTTTCCACGAGCTCGTCAGCAGAAAAAGCGCGATCCCGACTGCAAACAGGCCGTCCGCATATTTCCAGTTGAAAGTAGAACTCAGGACGAGCGCAATGATCACACTGCCATTGATCAGGACATCACCGATATAATGTAGAGAATCGGCCGAGATTGCGACCGACTTTGTCTTGCGGATAACATAGCGCTGATAGGCAACCAGCAATAAAGTCAGGAGAATCGAGACCACCATGACGGCGATACCGATATCGGTGGAGTGAAGTGGCTTTGGATTTACGAGGCGCTCTGATGCCTGAAAGACTAAAAATACGCCGGAACCCAGAATAACAGCTGACTGAAAAAGTCCGGCCAGAGCCTCCGCCTTGCCGTGGCCAAAGCGATGGTCCCGATCTGCGGGGACGAGGGCATGGCGAACCGCGATCAGATTGATGACAGAGGCCAGCATATCCAGAATAGAATCAATCAGCGTCGAGAGGACGGCGACAGAATTTGTTGAAAAATAAGCAACTAGCTTGATACAAATCAGAATGATCGCCACCGTGACCGACGCATAGGTGGCGGAGCGCATCAATTTGCCATTGATACCGCCGGGGAGGTCAAATTTGTCCTGTTCGGTTTGTGCTGTCACTCGTTCCATCGATCGAAGTTAGGGCATTGGATAAGTAGACATTTTAGGGGTAAAGGACGCTCTCTGTCCAACCTTCTGCAGTACTCACGTAGTTCCGACGTTCATGGAGACGGAAGGGCCGGTCCCGCCAAAATTCCATGGTGGTCGGGATGACCCGAAAGCCGGACCAATAATCGGGCCTGGGAATAGCACTGACGCCAAATTTTGCTGCGTATTTGGCAACCGCAGCCTCTAGTGAAAACCGTCCCTCCATGGGCCGGGATTGTTGGCTGGCCCAAGCACCGATGCGGCTATCGCGGGGGCGGCTTTCGAAATAGGCGTCGGCCTCGGCATCTGTCACAACTTCGATATCTCCTTGAATACGGATACTGCGGCGAAGTGATTTCCAATGAAAACAAAGAGCGGCATGCGGGGTTGCCAATAATTCCGCGCCTTTCTGGCTTTCTAAATTGGTATAGAAAACAAATCCGCGTTCATCGGCGTTTTTGAGGAGAACCATTCGAACGGATGGCTGGCCATGTTCGTCGACCGTTGCCAAGGACATCGCCGTTGGATCGTTGGGCTCACTTTTTTCTGCTTCTGCCATCCAGGCTTGAAATTCTTCGAGAAGTTCTGGAAATTTTTTCACAGTCATGGCCGGTTTCTCGTCAATTATCTAAATAGAGATCGTGTTCCCGCTCATTATGTAGCGGTCCGGCGATCCGATGTCGATGGTTTGTCATTATGCCCGGAAAACAAAATGTAACTTTTTGTGATCCGTCTTTTGCTATTAAAGTTCAATCTGCGCCTATATACTGACTTCAAACGGTGTCCTGATGTAAAATCAGGGGCTAGGGTTATATCGGGTAAAGGACAAGAATGATGATGAAATCAAAATTGGCTGTTGCGGCGGCGGTATCGGCACTTTTGTTGGTCACGGCATGTGACCCGAATAGCGGACCGAAACAAACGGGTGGGGCCATTGCCGGCGGTATCGGCGGCGCATTGCTGGGCTCATTGATTGGTGGCAGCAGCTTCTACGATGCGTGGGAACTCAGCCAGCTTCTTCATGAGAATCAACTCATTGACGTCATCGAGCAG
>NVRR01000005.1 GCA_002732675.1 Sneathiella sp.
GGCGGCTTTCAATCATTACCAACACCCCGGCAATGCTCTTTGACCGGGAAGGGAACCTGATTGCTGACAGTCGCCGCCTGATCTCGGCGGGGCGGAATATTGTCTATGAAGAGCTGCCGCCGCCGGACATTAAAAGTCCGGTTCGGGTCTTCTTTGAAGAGCTTTATGATACTTGGGAGCGGCTGTTTCCAACAAGTAATGAATTCCCGCCCTACCCCATTAGCCCGCTCCCGTCCGGCAATGATTTCGAGGAAGTCGGGCAGGCGATCAATGGCGAAGGTGCGCGCATGACCCGGCAAATGGCGGATGGTGAGTTGGTTCTCTCCGTCTCGGTTCCGGTGCAGGGGTTCAAGCATATCCTCGGCGGGCTGATGCTGGCGGAAAGCGGGAATGCCATTAACGAAGCTGTGCGTTCGGCGCAGGTTACAACGCTGATTGTTTTCTCCGTTACTGTTGTTATTACATTGCTTCTGTCGCTTTTTCTGGCGAGGACGATCGCCGCGCCCATTCATATTCTGGCCGAAGCCGCTGATAAGGTGCGACTTGGCATGGGGCGCCGGATTGTCATTCCGGACTTTTCGAATCGCAAGGATGAAATCGGCGATCTGTCCGTGTCCTTTCGCGCCATGACAACGGCGCTTTATGACCGACTGGATGCGATTGAGGCTTTTGCGGCCGACGTGGCGCATGAGCTTAAGAACCCGCTGACCTCCCTCGGTACAGCTGTTCAGGCGTTTGAGCAGGTCAAGGATGAGAAAAGCCGGGAGAAGTTGCGTGCCGTGCTTGTCAGTGACGTTAAACGGCTGGACCGCTTGATCACCGATATTTCAGCCGCGAGCCGTCTGGACGCTGAGCTCTCGCGCGCGGAAGGAGAGACAGTCAATCTTGGAAAACTGGTCGAAGGTATTGTTGATACCTATGAAACCACGCAGATGTTTTCCTCCATTGTCTTCGATTTGGAGGTTCCCGAGCAGGAGACCTTCATCAATGGCTTGCCAGGCCGGATCAGTCAGGTCCTTCGAAACCTCATTGACAATGCCATCTCCTTTTCTCCGGAAAAGGGTCATGTTGTTGTCCGGCTTGAAAAGCATGAAAAGCACGTAGAAATTACCATCGGCGATGACGGGCCGGGGATACCGAAGAACAAGCTTGAGGATATCTTTAACCGTTTTTATACGGAGCGGCCAAAAGCTGAGGATTTTGGACGACACTCCGGCCTGGGTTTGAGCATTTCAAGGCTCATTATCGATGCTCATGGCGGTAGTCTAATTGCAAACAACCGTCTTGCCGTTGAGGGTAAAGTGATCGGCGCTTGTTTTACGGTAATACTACCGAAATAGGACATTGCGTCTTGCGCGAGATTACGCAAGACTTCTTCCCATGATAAAAATTCACGGTAGTGCCGTCGAGATTAACGGAAAAGGCGTCCTGCTCATCGGGTCGTCTGGAGCGGGCAAGTCTGACTTGGCGCTGCGCCTGATTGATGGTGGTGCTCGCCTGATCGCCGACGACTATACAATTATAGAAGGACAGAAAGATGGCTCGGCCCTGATGTCGTCGCCGGATGAGATTTCTGGCCTGATAGAGGTGAGGGGCCTTGGGTTGATGAAAATGCCCTATACCTGCAGTATTCCGCTGCATTTGGTTTTCGAATTGACCCCTTATGGTGATATCAATCGAATGCCGGATCTGGCCGAAGTGACATTGGATGGTGTTACCGTGCCGCAGCGCCAGCTTGATCCGTTTATGGCGTCGGCTGCCGCGACCGTCCGGTTGGCGGCTCTGCAAGACGAGTTGCGATCAGGATATGAATAACATGATGAAGACCTCCCAACCCGATAATCAGGTGGTTCTTGTGTCCGGCCTGTCAGGTGCCGGTAAAAGCTCGGCGCTTCGGCAGTTTGAGGATATGGGCTGGGAAATTGCCGATAATGTGCCACTGCTTCTGCTGGAGCCGATGATCCGGCAAAGCGCGGATGCGGGGGGTCTCCATCTGGCGCTGGGAGTCGACAGCCGAACCCGGGGATTTTCACAGCAGGAAGTTCTGGGCCTGATGACCCGGTTACGGGACGCTGACCATATAAAAGTCCGGCTTTTATTCCTTGATTGTGATGAAGCCGTCCTGCAGCGCCGCTACACAGAAACCCGACGTCGGCATCCGTTGGCAAAGGATCGGCCAGTCGCTGATGGTATCCGGCAGGAAAAAGAACAGTTATTTGGCTTGAAGGAAGTTGCCGATCTCCGAATCGATAGCACCAATATGTCCCTGCCGGATTTCAAACGCCTCATGACCGGGCATTTTAAGCTCCATCAGACGTCCCGGCTTTCCGTAACCGTTCAGTCCTTCTCGTATAAATTCGGTGTCCCGCGAGAGGCGGATTTGATGTTTGATGTGCGGTTTTTGCATAACCCCTATTACGATTTGTCGCTGCGCCCGAAAACCGGTCAGGATGCGGAAGTTGTCGCTTTTATTGAGCGCGACGTTGCATTTGATGCCTTTGCTGCGCATGTATCGGACCTTCTGAAATTGCTTCTGCCGCGCTATGCGGAAGAGGGGAAGTCTTATTTGACAATTGCTGTTGGCTGCACCGGTGGCCGCCACCGCTCGGTTTGTCTCGCCGAAAAAATTCATGACCTAGTCGTAAAAAATGGGTATTTTGCTAATCTGGTCCACCGGGATTTGATAAAGTCGGGTGGAAATTAGTTTACAAGACACGGGTACTGGAAAGTCGTATGAGTGGCGCGCGCCATTTCAAGGAGGAATACGCGACATGATTGGAATGGTTTTAGTTACCCATGGCCGTCTGGCCGAGGAATTCGTTGCAGCGACGGAACATGTTGTGGGACCCCAAGAGCAGGCCCGCGCCATTTGCATCGGGCCTGATGACGATATGGAACAGCGCCGACAGGATATTCTTGCTGCCGTGGCGGAGGTGGAAACCGGCTCCGGTGTTATTTTGCTGACCGACATGTTTGGCGGTACGCCCTCCAATCTGGCGATTTCCGTGATGGAAAAAGCCAATGTTGAGGTGATTGCCGGGATTAACCTGCCGATGCTTATCAAGCTTGCCAGTGTGCGCGGTGAGAATGATATGGAAAGTGCTGTTGCGGCTGCTCAGGAATCGGGACGCAAATATATTAATGTTGCCTCGCATCTGCTGGCCGATAAATCCTGAGTAGATGATTCGCGTGAAATCTCCTTTATTTCCCCCTGTTTCCTAGTATGCAACGGACACTTACCATTCTTAATGAGCGGGGCCTGCATGCGCGGGCAGCCGCCAAGTTTGTCAAATGCACGGAGTTGTTTGTCGCCGATATTGTTGTGACCAAGGGTGACAACGAAGTATCGGGCAGTTCAATAATGGGCTTGATGATGCTGAACGCATCGAGAGGGACTTTTATCTGCGTTGACGCCGTAGGTGTCGATGCGGAACCGGCTCTGGACGCCCTGACAGAACTCGTCGGGGACAAGTTTGGGGAAAAATGAACATCTCGGCGATCTGTTTCCTATAACGATATAAAGATTTCTTTATATACCCCTTGATTCTCTAAGGCGATCTTGCTATATAGTCGCGAATTGCGGCCTCTTGCTCCTGTATAGGGAGACGTCCGCTTTTTTGAATTCGGGTTTTGAAAGAGTAGAAAATGACAAATTTTAAGGACTTCAAAGTAGCGGACATGTCCCTGGCGGATTGGGGACGCAAGGAAATCGCCATCGCGGAAACAGAAATGCCGGGCCTGATGTCGTTGCGCGAAGAATTTGGCAAGACAAAGCCGCTTACCGGCGCGCGTATCGCGGGCTGTTTGCATATGACCATTCAGACCGCGGTTTTGATTGAAACCCTGACGGCACTCGGTGCCGAAGTCCGCTGGTCTTCTTGCAATATTTTCTCAACACAGGATCAGGCTGCGGCAGCCATCGCGGTAACCAATGTTCCAGTCTTCGCCTGGAAAGGGCAGACTGAAGAAGAATCCCGCTGGTGTATCGTTCAGACAATTGACGGCCCTGACGGATGGCACCCAAACCTTATCCTTGATGACGGTGGCGACCTCACCCAGATGATGCATGATGATTATCCGGAATTGATGAAGGATGTGCTGGGCCTGTCAGAGGAAACTACAACAGGTGTTCATCGGCTTTACGAAATGGCTAAAGCGGGCACCCTTAAAGTTCCGGCGATTAACGTCAATGATTCCGTGACCAAGTCCAAATTCGATAACCTGTATGGCTGCCGCGAAAGCCTCGTGGATGGCATCAAACGGGCAACAGATGTCATGATTGCCGGGAAATCTGCCGTTGTTTGTGGATATGGCGATGTGGGAAAAGGCTCAGCGGCGTCCCTTCGCAGCCAGGGCGCCCGCGTTATGATTACAGAAATTGACCCGATCTGCGCCTTGCAGGCGGCGATGGAAGGATATGAGGTTGTCACCCTTGACGATGCCGTAAGTAGCGGCGATATCTTCGTCACCACGACGGGCAACATTGATGTTATTACCGTCGATCACATGCGGCAAATGAAAGACCGGGCAATTGTTTGTAACATTGGCCATTTCGATTCTGAAATTCAAATCGGCGCTCTTCGCAATTACACTTGGCATAACGTGAAGCCCCAGGTCGATGAAGTGGAATTCCCGGATGGCAAACGCCTGATCGTTCTGGCCGAAGGCCGCCTTGTCAATCTTGGCTGCGCCACGGGCCATCCGAGTTTCGTCATGAGCGCGTCTTTCACCAATCAGGTGCTGGCACAAATCGAGCTTTGGGAACGTCACGACACTTACGGCAACGAAGTCTATGTTCTGCCCAAGCATCTGGACGAAAAAGTTGCGACATTGCATTTGGCAAAACTCGGGGCCAAGCTGACAAAGCTGACGGACGAGCAGGCAGAGTACATCAGTGTGCCGCAAGCCGGACCGTTCAAGCCGGATCATTACCGCTACTAGGGTCAGGCATCAAAAAAAATAGATGCTCAGATAAAGCCGGAGGGACTATCCCTCCGGCTTTTTTTTTCATATTCTCTAGCCAATGGGGGCGAATCGACGGGGTGACACCACGATGGTTCCAACCATTATGGTATATTTTTTAGAGAACGCCCTGGATTGGCAGCGATGACAGATCAATTTACGACGACAGAACTCACCCTCCTCTGGTTGATGTGCCTTATTGTCATTGGATTGATCATTGCGCTCTATGTCATGCGTAAAAAGGCCTTGGCCTTGCTCAGTCAGACGGACGCCTATGCTGAAAGTGTCCAGGAGTTCGAGGTTGAACTTGAACGCCAAAAGGAGAAGCACACGCAATTTAATGCCGAATTGATTCAAGCCAAATCCGCCCTCACGGAGGCGCGTGCCGAGCGCGATGACTTTGTTGATTTGCTGAATGCCGCGCCCTTTCCGATTTGGCGGCGCGATCAGGAATCGCGCATTATCTGGCGAAATAGGAAATATGAGGAAATTGTCGGGACTTCCGATACGGAGGCGGAGGTTCCGGAGCTGGCGGCTAACAGAGATCCGGATCAAGCTCGTAAACTGGCGACCAGGGCGCGGGTCAGCAATCTGACTCAGACTGAAACGCGCAAATATGTTGTGGGCGGTGACCGGCTCAGCTTCAATGTGTTTGAAACGCCGCTTGAGTTCGACAATCAGCTTGCCGGATTTGCGCTCGATATCACGAAAGAGGCGGACCTTGCGGGTGAACTGCAGCGCCATGTTGAAGGTCATGCAGATGTTCTAGAGAATATTGCGACGGCAATTGCTATTTACGGGCCGGATCAACGGCTTGAGTTTTTCAACCAGGCTTACGCTAAACTTTGGCGCATGAGTGACGATTTTCTCGAGGAAAAGCCGTCCCTCTCCGAGGTCCTGGATAAACAGCGAGAACTGAGGCGACTGCCCGAGCAAGCAGATTTCTCGTCTTATAAGACCAAGCGCAAGGCGCTTTTCACCAATGTCATCAAGGCCCAGGAGGAACTGATCCAGCTCCCCGACGAAACCATCCTCAGGATGGTGATCACGCCTCACCCCTTTGGCGGATTGCTGTTTCTGATGGAAGATGTGACCGATAAGGTGGTCCTGGAGCGCGCGCGTAATACGCAAATTGCCGTTCAGCGCGCAACGTTGGATAACCTATACGAAGGCGTCGCGGTCTTTGGTTCCGACGCGCGGCTCAAGCTTTATAACGCAGCTTTTGCGGACATTTGGGGCGTTAGCTATGATTTTCTGCAAGAAGACATGCATATCAGCCAAATTCTCGATCATCATCTGGAGGTGAGTAACATCACGTGGCCTGATGAACTGCGCGAGAAATATATCGCCAATGTCACCCATCGCGATGCCGGGAGTGGCCGTCTGGAGCAGCCTGACGGTGCGACTGTTGATTTTAACAGGGTGCCGCTTCCCGACGGCAATGTCCTGTTCACCTATGTTGATGTCACCCAGGAACTCCGGGTGCAACGGGTTCTGAGCGAACGCAATGACGCGCTGGAGGCGGCGGACAAGATGAAAACAGAGTTTGTCGCCAGCGTTAGCCACGAACTCCGGACGCCGCTCAATACGATCATCGGGTTTGCCGAAATTCTGGTGAAGGAGTTCTTTGGCAAGCTCAACGAGAAACAGGCCGAATATGGGCAAGGCATTCTCGACAGTTCCGATCATCTGTTGCTGCTCATCAATGATATCCTGGATATGGCAAATATACAGGCGGGGCAATTGGAGCTTGAAAAGCATCCCGTGGATTTGGGCGACATGCTGAACAATGTGGTGACGATGGTTCAGGAACGGGCAAAGAAACGCCAATTGCAGATTGAAACCTTTATCGACCCGGACATTGGTGCTGCCAATGTCGATGAGCGCCGAATGAAACAGGTCGTTTTCAATCTGTTTAGCAATGCCATAAAATTCACCCCGGCTGAAGGGGAGATCAAACTGACCGCCGCAAAAAACAAGGGCGGTTATGTCATCACTGTCAGTGATAACGGCAGAGGAATAGCCGAAGAGCTACAGGGCAGTATTTTTGATCGTTTTGCCAAAGGCGATACCACCCGCCAGAATGCCGGCGCTGGCTTGGGGCTGTCCTTGGTCAAGAGCTTTATCGAGCTGCATGGCGGCCATGTGGAGTTGGCATCGAAGGAGAATGAAGGCACGTCGGTTTCCTGTTTTTTGCCGGCCTTCATCGGTGTTGAATTCCCGCAAAAGAAAATATCCTGATCGTATCTGATGTCTGATTGGCCCATTGTCACTTCAAGAATTTGTCGCTCGCTGCAGGAGACGATCGCGCTGGCGGGCAAGTTTGCGCCGTCGCTGCGCCGAGGAGATATTGTCGCCCTGACCGGTACATTGGGCGCCGGGAAAACTGCCTTCGCCCGTGCCGTCATTCAGGCCCTCGCCGATGATGCCAGCGACGTACCGAGCCCGACATATAACTTGCTCCTGACCTATGACTGCCCGGCGAGGGGGTTTACGATCTATCATTACGACCTCTACCGGTTGGAACGGGCGGATGAAGTGTTGGAACTTGATATTGATGAGGCGTTTGATGACGGTGTTTCGCTGATAGAATGGCCGGATCGCATGGGGCGGTATCTGCCGGCCGATCATCTGGAGATCAGAATCGAACCTTGTGAAAACGAAAGCGCTCGAAGGGTGATATTTTTTGGCTCCAAAAGCTGGAAGGCACGATTGGCGCCGATATCGGAGCAATGGAATGCGTGAACAGCATCTCGCCGATTTCTTGAAACAGAACCAACTCGACGCGGCAAAAAGGCAGGCTCTCGCAGGCGACGCCTCGTCCCGACGATATGAGCGGATCAGCGACGTCGCGCGATCTGTCATTTTGATGGACGCCCCGCCGCCTGAAAACGTTGGACCATTTATAGAAGTCGCGGCGCTGCTAAAAGCCCAAGGCTATAGCCCGCCCGAGATAATTGCGGCCGATCTGAGCCGGGGATTTCTATTGCTGGAAGATTTAGGCGATACACTGTTTGCCCGGTTGATTGACGCCGGCGCCGAAGAAGCGCCGCTCTATCAGCTGGCGGCTGATTTTCTGATTGACCTTACCCGCCGATCCCCGCCATCGGGGCTTCCTCGCTTTTCTGATGATTATATATCTGAGCAGAACGAATTGTTTCTCGACTGGTATATTCCGGATCAAAGCGGCGCGTCGGTCTCGCCGCGGGATCGGCAGATGTACCGCGATATCTGGAGCAGGCTGCTCCCAAAAATACGGGTTGGCCCCGACGTTATTTTGCTGCGGGATTTTCACGCTGAAAACCTTCTGTATCTGGAAGGCCGTGAAGGCTTGAAAGCCCTTGGCGTGCTGGATTTCCAGGATGCTCTTGTTGGTCCGCCCGCCTATGATCTGGCCTCTTTGCTCCAGGACGCCCGCCGTGATGTGGGTGTTGAGACCGCCGAACAGATGATCCGAAGATATATTGAGCAAACAAATGTTGAAGAGAATGCATTTCGCAGCTCTTATGCCATTCTGGGCGCCCATCGGGCCTTGCGGATTATGGGTATTTTCGTCCGGTTGGCGAAGGCACAGGGAAAGACGCGATATCTCGATATGCTGCCGCGCATGCGGCGGCACCTGGCTCATAATCTGGCTCATCCGGAGCTGGGAGAGCTTGAAGGCTGGCTTCAAAAGACGCTCGGGGACATAGGACAATGACAAAGGCACTGGAATTGGCAGATATGCGGGCGATGATCCTGGCGGCCGGAAAAGGTACCCGGCTGCGTCCGCTAACGGATATCACACCCAAGCCGTTAGTGAAAGTCGCCGGTCGCGCCCTTATTGATTATAGCTTTGATCTTTTGCGAGTTGCCGGTATTCGCCATGTCGTGGTCAACAAGCATCATCTTGCGGATCAGATTGATGTCCATATGGCCTCACAACCAGAATTCGAGATTGATATCTCCGATGAGACAGTGGCTTTGCTGGAAACAGGTGGTGGCGTGTTGAAAGCCTTGCCCCTACTGGGACGCAATCCTTTCTTTGTTCTCAATTCAGATGTGATTGTCCGTGATTCCGGGGCAAGTTCGCTGCAAATGATGGCGGCGCGCTGGGACGCGGATGAGATGGATGTCCTCCTCCTCCTCCATCCAACCGAGACAGCGATCGGGTATGACGGGCAAGGCGATTTTTTCATGGATGATCCTGGAAAACTCACCCGACGTCATGCGGGCATTCCGGCTCCTTATATGTTCACCGGGGCGCAACTTCTTAATCCGGCATTGTTTGCGGGTTGCCCGGACGGACCGTTTTCGCTCAACCGGATCTATGACAAAGCGGCTGCCAAGGGGCGATTATTTGGCTTGCGTCACGAAGGTCAATGGCTGCATGTTGGAACTGAAGAGGCCCTTGCGGCGGCCAGTAAAAAATTAGACGGATCGTGACAGCAATAGAACCCGATTATCCGAAAGTTTCCAGTATCCCGCCCGAATATTCCTTCGTGGATGTGTTGGCGAAGGAGCTCTTGCGGCGTCATGGCGCCAACTTGCAGGAGCTGAGCACCGTCACCATTCTGACGACCACACGCCGCGCCGCGCGGGCGTTGCAAAACGCGTTTTTACGGGAAACCGCTGGCCGTCCATTGATGCTACCGCGGATGCGTCCGTTGGGCGATGTGGAAGAAGATGAGCTGTTGCTTGAGGCGGAAATGGGCGTTGGCGGCACTGCCGAGACGATCCTGACCCTGCCGCCCGCCATTGACCCGCTCAGGCGACAGTTACTCCTCGGTCGCCTCATTCTTGCCAGAGGTCGCGGCGAAGGCGGCATTGCTCAGGCCGTCGGGCTGGCGAAAGAACTCTCGTTATTGCTCGATCAGGTGCAAACCGAAGGACTTGATCTTCGCAATCTGAAGGATCTGGTGCCTGCCGAATATGCGGCTCATTGGCAGATTACCCTCGAGTTTCTCGAAATACTCAGTGACGCCTGGCCTGCGATCCTGGCCGAGGAGGGCAGCATTGATCCGGCGGCGCGCCGGGATCTGCTGCTCCGCGCCCAGTCGGAGTATTGGCGAACCTCACCGACCGATGCCCCGGTTTATGCGGTGGGGTCCACGGGCTCTATCCCGGCGACAGCGGAACTTCTTAAAACCGTGGCCGGGCTGCCAAACGGATATGTCATCCTGCCCGGACTGGACCGGCATCTTGATCCACGAAGCTGGGAGGAAGTCTCAAATGACCCTACCCATGCCCAGCACGGTCTCGCGCGGCTATTGGAAAAGCTGGGTATCAGCCGTGAAGATGTGGTTGACCTTCATCATGAAGACTGCAGAAGCTGCCCCGATGCCCGGGCGGCGTTGCTGGCGGAGGCTTTGCGTCCCGCATCGACAACAGATCGCTGGCAGGAGGCTGCGCCGCCGCCCGAAAGAGCGATTTCTGACGTCCGCCGCCTTGATTGTCTGGACCCGCAAGCCGAAGCGCAGACAATTGCATTGTTGTTGCGCGAAGCATTGGAGACTGACACGAAAACCGCCGTGCTTATTACCCCTGACCGCGATTTATCACGCCGCGTCAGCGCGGAATTGCTGCGTTGGGGGGTGCAGGTGGACGATAGCGCCGGGATTAGTCTCAATCAATCGCCGCCGGGGGTTTATCTTCGGCTGCTCGCCCGGCTATTTGCCGATTTTGCGGACCCGGTCTCGTTACTCGCGGCGCTCAAACATCCGTTTGCGAGCCTTGGGCAAGCCCCGGAAGACTTTCGCCGCCAGTTGCGCGCATTGGAGCTCGCGGTTTTACGCGGTCCCGCCCCGGCCGCCGGGTTTGAAGGGATTGCCAGGGCCCTGGCCAGTAAAACCGACGATGCAAAGGATCCTGTTCCCGAGGAACTGATGGCGTGGTTTGCCCGCTTGCAAGTTCAGGCAGCAGAGCTGGAAGCCCTGTCGCAAGCCACAAACGTAGCGTTCGGCGATTTCCTGACAGCCTTTGTTCGCTTTGCCGAAGTTCTGTCGACCCCTGCAGATCGGGACGGCGCGACACTTTGGGAGGGGCCATTTGGCGAGGCGGCGGCAGGTTTCATTTCCGAATTGTTGCGGGCGTCCGACGTTATGGATAGCTTCACGCCGTCGGCCTGGCCGGAACTTCTGGATAACCTAATGACCGGGCGTATGGTCCGGCCAAAATACGGCCAGCATCCGCGTTTGCAGATTTGGGGGCCTATTGAGGGCCGGGTGCAGCGCGCTGATCTGGTGGTGCTGGGGGGACTAAACGAAGGGTCATGGCCGTCTGATGCAGGCAGTGACCCATGGATGAGCCGGCCTATGCGGAGAGATTTCCGTCTGCCTCTGCCGGAGCAACGGATTGGCCTCTCGGCCCATGATTTCCAGCAGGCTTTCTGCGCGAGGGAGCTGGTTTTAACCCGCGCTGAGAAAATTGACGGGACGCCGACCGTGCCGTCGCGTTGGCTGCTGCGCCTTGAAACAGTCCTGAAGAAATTCGGGATGCGTCTGGATGCCGGGACATCCTCTCCCATTCAAAGCTGGCAGCGACAACTTGATCAGCCGCGCGCCTATCAACCGTGTCCGGCGCCGCGTCCGACCCCTCCCGTTTCCGCGAGACCCCGCCGTTTATCGGTCACACGGATCGAGAAATGGATGAAAGACCCCTACTCGATTTTTGCCGAAAGTATTTTAAAGCTACGTCCCTTGGCCGAACTCGCTGAGGATCCCGGGGCCGCAGAAAAGGGCATCTTTATTCATGCTGCGCTGGAAGAGTTTATCAGGACCTACCCGGATCATTTGCCAGCGGATGCGGAGGCGCGTCTTCTGGAATTCGGCCGCTTGGCCTTTGGAGATATTCTCTCCTACCCCGCGGTCTGGGCCTTCTGGTGGCCACGGTTTGTGCGGATCGCCCGCTGGTTTGTTGCTTTTGAGCGCGATCGCCGCCAGTCCTTCACCACATTGAAAGTGGAAGCCTACGGCAAAATCGATATCCCGGCGCCCCATGCGACTTTTACTTTAAGCGGGACGGCGGATCGCATTGACCGCGGGCCTGATGGTGGCCTTGTTGTTATCGATTACAAGACGGGCGGCCTGCCATCAGTTCGCGAAGTCGAGACAGGCATGGCCCCGCAACTGGCACTGGAGGCGGCGATGATCGCCCGCAACGGATTTGCAGGTGTGCCCGCAGATCTTGTCTCGGCGTTATCCTATATCCGGCTGAGCGGTGCCGACCCCGCGGGATTTTTGCGCTCGGCGGGGAAAGAAACGCCGCCGATGGATCTGGCCGCGGCGGCATTCGAGGGATTACAGCGGCTTATTACTCTGTTTGACAAGCAGGCGACGCCTTATCTTAGCCGTCCTCGCCCCGACTTGCCGGGTCGCTTTAATGATTATGAGCATCTTGCGCGGGTCAAGGAATGGTCGAGCGGGGAAGCGTCGGAATGAGTTCCAATCATACCCTTGTTGAAGATGGCATCGCCCGGCAGAAAATGGCGGCGGATCCCGTGCGCTCTGTCTGGGTCTCCGCGTCGGCCGGATCTGGCAAAACCCGGGTTCTGGTGGAGCGCAGTCTGCGCCTGATGCTGGCCGCGACAAAGCCTGAAAAAATCCTTTGCATTACCTTCACCAAGGCGGCGGCGGCCGAGATGGCGAACCGCCTCAACGCCATGCTCGGCGACTGGTCGGTGATGAGCGGACCTGAGTTAAGCGACAGTTTGCACGAGCTAATGGGCCGAGCGGCGACGGAGGTAGAATTTTTGCGGGCGCGGCGGTTGTTCGCCCAGGTGCTGGATGCGCCCGGTGGCCTTAAAATTCAGACTATCCATTCTTTTTGCGAGTCTGTTTTGGGCCGGTTTCCGCTGGAAGCTAACCTGTCACCGAATTTTGAAGTAATGGATGAACGCACAGCCGACGAAATTATGCAGCATGCGCGCGATCATCTCTTGCTGGCCAGCAAAGATCCCGCTCACAAGGATCTCGGTGATGCGCTACAGCGGGTCGTCGAGAAAATCAATGAAAGCGATTTTAACGATATTATTCGGGAATTAAGCGGTAAAAGAAGCCGTTTAAAGCGTCTTTTACACGAATTCGGCTCTTTTGATGGCATTGTTACGGCTCTCGCTGCCAAAATCGGCATTTCTCCGTCAGTAAGCGAAGAAAACCTGATCGAGCAGGCGTCGTCAGAGGATGCCTTTGATGGCGCCGCGCTTCGACGCGCCCTTGCCGCCTTGCAAGACGGCGGCGCCCGCGATCAGGGTCATGCCGCGAAAATGGCGCCATGGCTCCAGCCTCCGGAGCGGCGTGTTGCGCTGTTCACGACGTATCTTGGTGCGTTTTTTACCGGTAAAGGCGACATCCGCGCCGCCGCCCAGTTTGCGACCAAAAAGGTAGTCGAGGCCTGCCCGGATGTGACCACGATACTGCAGACGGAAGCCGAGCGGTTACAGATTGTTCAGGAAGATATCAGAAAAACGCGGGTGCTGGCGACGACATCAGCCTTGCTGCGGCTTGGGCTCACCCTGATTGACGGATATGAAACCGAAAAAGCCCGCCGCGGCAAACTGGACTATGATGATCTGATCCTGAAAACACGGGATTTGCTTGTGAGTGATGGTGTTGCGCCGTGGGTGATGTTCAAGCTTGATGGCGGTATCGAGCATATCCTTGTGGACGAGGCACAGGATACAAGCCCCGAACAGTGGCAAGTGGTTGGCGCGCTGGCGGAGGAGTTTTTTGTTGGCAAAACGGCGACCGAGACGGATCGGACGCTCTTCGTTGTTGGCGATGAAAAGCAGTCGATCTATTCGTTTCAGGGGGCTGACCCCGCTGCCTTTGACATTATGCGGCAAGGATTTGAGGAGAAAGCAAAGAGCGCCGAGAAGCAATGGCAGAATGTACCGCTTGATCTGTCTTTTCGCTCGACCGATGCGGTTCTGGGGCTTGTCGACCAAGTTTTCGCATCGGAGCCAGCGCGGCAGGGCCTGACGGTCACCGGGAATGCCGTCAAACATCTGGTTCGGCGGGCTGGGGAAGCGGGCCTTGTGGAAATCTGGCCGACAGTTAAACCGCCAGATCAGGACGCGACGGATCCGTGGGATGTACCCATTGTACAGGGGCTGGATAGCAAGCCCGAGGCGCAACTCGCCAACAATATTGCCACTCAGATCCGTCACTGGCTTGATACCGGGGAACGGCTGGAGGCAAAGGGCCGGAAAATTGCACCCAAAGACATTATGATCCTGGTTCAGCGCCGCAACGCTTTCTTTAGCCATATCGTCCGCGCTCTGAAGCTCGCGGATATACCCGTGGCCGGAACCGATCGCATGGTGCTCACCGAGCAGCTGGCGGTGATGGATCTGATGGCGCTGGCGAAATTCGTGCTGCTGCCCGAAGATGACCTTAACCTCGCTATTGTGCTCAAAAGCCCGTTTGTGGGCTGCGATGATAACCAGTTATTTGAACTTGCTCATGGCCGTCCGGGCAGCCTCTGGCGGGCACTACGCGAAAATAAATGCGTCTTGCCGCTTTTTGATGAGGCATCTGCGTTTCTGCGGGGTCTGCTGGGCCGCGCCGATTATGTGCCGGTATATGAGTTCTTTGCCGATATTCTGGGCCGTCTCCGCGGACGGGAAAAATTATTGGCTCGTTTGGGCCAGGAGGCTGCGGATCCCATCGAAGAATTCCTCTCGTTGGCGCTCAATTACCAGCGTACCGAGGCGACATCCCTGCAGGCATTCCTGCATTGGGTGGCGGCAGGTGCCGCCGTGGTAAAGCGGGATATGGAGCAGGGACGAGACGAAATCCGGGTACTGACCGTCCATGGATCGAAGGGACTGCAGGCGCCCATCGTGTTTCTGCCCGACACCTGTCAATCCTCCAGCGCCTCTCCGTCGCTATTCTGGACAGAGGATGACGCTCCCTTGCCGCTCTGGCCGGTAAAGACCGAGAATGATGATCCGCTGACTGCACGTGCGCGGGCGCGCGCCAAGGACAAACAGCGGGAAGAAAAAAAGCGGCTTCTCTATGTGGCGCTAACCCGCGCTGAAGACCGTCTTTATATCTGCGGCTGGGAAGGGAAAAAGCGGCGATCCGCTGATTGCTGGTATGAACTCATCGATCCGGCCTTTGGCGACGGCATTGAGGAAATCGAACTGCCGTGGGGCGAGGTGGCGCGGCGGCGGCAAAGCGGAACTGCTGTTCCGGCCGTTGTGGATGCTGTGGCCAAAGAAGTATTAAAAGATGATCTGCCCGAATGGGTCGGGCGGCCCGCGCCGGACGAACCAACTCCCCCGCGCCCTCTTATCCCGTCCCGCGCGCCGGAAGAGCCCGCGGTGCGCTCGCCGCTTGGCCAGGACGACGGAAAACGGTTTCATCGCGGCCTGATTATTCATCGATTGCTGGAGAGCTTACCTGCCGTGGAGCCCTCTCACCGGGAGAAAGTTGCGAAGGCCTGGCTGGAACGACCGGTCCATGGACTGGACGAGAGGCGTCGTGACGCCATTTTGCAGGAGACATTGGGCGTTATTGAGCATCCTGAATTTGCGGCCATTTTTGGACCCGATAGCATGGCAGAGGTGCCGATAACCGGCGTATTTGGGGATCAGATTCTATCGGGGAAAATTGATCGCTTATTGGTGAGCGAGACGGAAATCCTGGTCATTGATTACAAGACTAACCGTCCCTCGCCGCGCAATGTTGAGGATGTCCCAAAAATATATTTACGGCAAATGGCGCTTTATCGACAGGCGCTTGCCGCGATATATCCCGGAATACCCATAAAATCTGCGCTTTTATGGACAGATGGACCGCATTTGATGGTGCTGCCTGATGAAAGTCTGTGATCGTCGTCTCTTGACCTCGCGCCTCTCCATACGTAATTATATAAAGCAAGCAGATGTCCTGCCGGGCGCAGACAGCTTTTTATCACGTTTAACTTCACATGAGGATAATATGACCACCACAAAAGTCACCGATGACAGTTTCAAAGGCGATGTCTTGGAAAGCTCCGGCCTCGTTCTGGTCGATTTTTGGGCTGAATGGTGCGGTCCGTGCAAGCAGATTGCCCCGGCGCTGGAGGAAATCGCGCAGGAAATGGGAGAAGCTATCACCATTGCCAAAGTCAATATTGATGAGAACCCCAATACGCCGACAAAATACGGCGTCCGCGGCATTCCCACATTGATGCTGTTTAAAGACGGTGAAATTGCGGGTACGAAAGTCGGGGCTTCACCAAAGGGCCAAATCGAAGCATGGATCAAGTCCGTCGGTTAAGGCGGACAATGACGGATGCGATTAAGCGGGCCAACTGGTCCGCTTTTTTGTGAGAATTTGATATAAGGGGTTTATTGGCATGCCGAGCGTCATTAGCAACGGTCTTTTTCTGGAATATGAAGCCTTTGGGCGGCCCTCGGACCCTGCCGTTATACTGATCGCGGGACTTGGCTTTCAGCTGCTTGACTGGCCCCTTCCGTTTTGTGAGAAGATCGCCAGCGCTGGATTTTATGTTGTCCGGTTTGATAACCGCGATATAGGTCTTTCCCAGAAGCTGGAAGAAAAAGGTCTCCCGGATCTTGCCGGTATACTGGCGGATTTGCAGGCTGGTGGTAATCCGCAAATACCCTATCATTTGACCGATATGGCAGTTGATGTGGTGGGGCTGCTTGATGCTCTTGCCCTCAAGCAGGCACATATTGTCGGCATGTCCATGGGCGGTATGATTGCGCAATTAGTGGCCATATTTTATGCGGATCGTGTGCTGTCCCTGACCTCGATTATGGCGTCCAGCGGGGTCAAATATCTACCGCCAGCTTCCGCAAATACGGTTCTAATGGGGGCGCCGGTCAGTCAGGATTTGGAAGATATTGTTGCTTTCGGTCTTGAGGTCAATGATGTCATCGGCAGCCCCGGGTTTCGCTGGGACCGCGCNNCTTTGACGGCCCATATCCGAAACTGCGTCGAGCGTTGTTATTGTCCAGGCGGATATTTGCGTCAATATACGGCTGTGCAGGCGTCCAATCGGCGGATAAGCGAGCTTGCGGACGTCACGGCGCCAACCCTGGTGATCCATGGTAAAGATGACCTTTTAGTGCCGCCAGAAGCCGGAGAAGATACGGCCCGCTTGATCCCGGGTGCCCGGCTGGAATTGGTGGACGGTATGGGACACGATCTCTCCCCGGCGCTATGCGAGCATCTGACGGGTCTCATTTTGCCCCATATAAAGGCAGTTTAGCTAGCTATCTAAAGGCGGGCTCGTCAAAACTGCGTAATTTGCGTGAATGCAGGCTTTCGACGCCGCCGATCCTGAGATGCCGGAGAGTATCCACCCCGATTTGAAGGTGCTTGGCTGTTCGCCCTTCATAAAACTTATTGGCCATGCCGGGAAGTTTAATTTCCCCGTGAATAGGCTTGTCGGAAACACAGAGCAGTGTGCCGTAGGGAACTCGGAAACGATAGCCGTTGGCCGCGATAGTCGCAGATTCCATATCCACCGCAATGGCGCGGCTTTGGAATGGAAGCATTCTCTCTCTTGACGTAGTTAATGGCCTTCCCTTTAGGGGTACGACCTAACTCTTCCAA
>NVRR01000006.1 GCA_002732675.1 Sneathiella sp.
AAGGTCCCTAAAAACCTGAAGGAAGTACACATCAACACAGGGCCGGATGACGCGGGCGACCTTCGCGACAGCCACGGTACCGTTAGGCGCCGTTTCGGCGAAAATGTGATTTACCTGGTCCGGCCGGACCAGCATATCGCCGCCCGGTTTTCCAGTGATGAGGCTGATCAACTTTCTATTGCACGGGATCGTGCCATGGCTATTTCAGAACTGGAGGCTGCTCAATGACCAATCTCTTGCGGGGTGAGGATCACCTTAAAGAACATGGCGACGATTTTTACGAGCTTCTTATCCAGGCACATGAAGGATTGAGCTTTGACGACTCCGCTACCTTAAATGCCCGGCTTATCCTGATCCTCGCCAACGAAATCGGTGATTTTGACATCCTGACAGCGGCGATCCAAACAGCAAAAGATGTGTAAAAGCGAAAGGGTCGGCACATGAGCGATATCATTCTCTATGATTACTGGCGTTCCTCCGCCAGCTACCGGGTCCGGATAGCCCTCAACCTGAAAAACATCGCCTATGAGATTGTGCCTGTCGATCTGCTGACGAGGGAGCATCTCTCAGTGGAGCATCTTGAGCGCAACCCGCAAGGATTTATACCTGCCCTCGCCATTGACGACGAAATGCTGACGCAATCACTGGCCATCATTGACTATCTCGACGAAACGCGCACCAAACTTCCGCTCCTGCCAGACGGTACTTTTACGCGTCAGAAAGTGCGTGCCATGGCACATGTCATCGCCATGGATATTCATCCTGTCTGCAATCTGAGCGTCGCCGCCTATGCCGTCCAAAAAATGGGCGGAGATGATGATGACCGCGCCGAATGGATGCAACATTTTATTCTTAAAGGTCTTCAACCTCTGGAACAGCTCATTCGCGATGCCGGAGAGGGAGGTTTTTGCTTTGGCGCCGAGCCGACGCTCGCGGATATCTGCCTTATTCCGCAGCTATATAACGCCGCCCGATGGGGCGCTGATTTCTCACATCTAACACGGATCACCGCCATCGGCGAAAAATGCGCGGAAATTGATGCCTTCCAAAAGGCCTATCCCGAAACTGTTAAAGCGATGTCATGACCAATTGGGGCTATATCGAAGAAAGTTGAGTGCCGGACCTATTCAGTGGCGCGGGCGACATTATAAGTCCAGATACTCAGCAGGCCGCCGCCGTCATCTTCTGCATCAAACGATTGTTCGGAGAACCCTTTCAGAACATCATCGGCACTATCTGTCCCTCGAATTTTATCGACCAGGCTGGACGACGCTATTATCCTGGAGCTTTTATCATCGGCAAGGTCTTGCAGGCAGGCGGCAATGATCATGGTGTCCCCGGACAAGCTCACCTCAAAGGAATCATCCGTTGGCAATATGTCGACAGAAACCTGACCAAAATGCACCCCGATGTTAAACGTCAGTGACATACTACCGGGGAAACTATGTTCTCCTATATAGGTTGCAAGGCTCTGACCAATTTTTCGGGCGCTTTCAAGCGCATGCCGGGCATCCAGAACACTGTCGTCAGGTAACCCGAATACGGCCATTATGCCATCATTTTTGAATTTTTCGACAAACCCCCGGTCCCTCACAACTTCGTCCTCAATAAGGTCATGCAAGGCATTCAAAAACGGCGCCGTCAATGTCGGGCCAAGCGATTTACCGGCGGCATTGAAACCGCGCATGTCGACATATAAAATCGCAACGGGAAAATGACGTCCTGAGACCGGTTCATCATCCGATATCAGGTCCTCTTTCGGTGCTGGCGAAAAGGCCGTTTCAAAAGTCGGCGGGTTTTCCGGCAAAGGAACCGAAATTGGTTCTGGTTTAGGCTCGGGGACGGGCTCAGGGTCAGAGACGGGAGCGGGAGCGGGTTCCGGCTCTTCTTCGACCGGTAATAATGGCTCATTGGCCTCCGACTGTTCTTCTTCAGACGGAGGTTCTAGGGTAAGAGCAGCCTCCAGATCTTCCTGTGTCGGCGACTGGTGAGCGTCCTCAATTACTAAATCTTGTCCCGGCGAAGGAACAAATTCTGGGGAGTTTACCTCATCCTCGGGATTAAGCTCTTCCGCATCCACCAACACCAAAGGTCCGTCGTCCACTTCGGGCGTCGCATCGTCGATTGCGCGCTCAGGCGCTTCATCGGCGGTTTCCCGCGCAGCGGCATCGCGGGATTTCTCTTCCAACATCCGACCTTTGGCAACCCTTTCGGCAATCCAGGGCGTCGCATATTTAGTTGTTTCGGTCCGCTCTTCCTCGGTAAGCGCCTTTGCCCGGCGATTGGAGACCCGTTTAGCCGCCACCAGATACAATGTACATAAAATAACGGCTGCCAGCGGAAAGGTAAGGCTTAGCCACAGATTAAGAAGCGCGAAGGCCTGAAAATTCACGACGCCGACAAGCCCTCCCGCCAATATCGCCATGATCATGACAACGCCCGCATTGCGCAATGTCGCGAGCAGGCCGAAGAAAATACCGATCAGCGCGATCATGATGATGTCGAGCACAATGACCTGCTGGGAGCGATCAAGCGGGTCCGCATGCCAAAGATTATCAATCACTGTCGCGAGGAATTCCACATCGGGCATTGTTCCGCCGAAAGGAGATACAAATGTCTCGCCAATATCGGCATCTGTTGCACCAATCAGGACGAGGCCGCCTTTAAATGTACTTCCCGACAGCCCGCCTTTCACCACCTCATCAAAGGAATACGTCAAATATGTTCCGGCGGCTCCGCGATAATTGACGGCCACCCGCGTCAAATAATCCGTGGGAATATAACTACTGGCAATTTCCAGCTGGCGACCAAATGTAATGGAAACGGCGGAAAGATCTAATCCAAGAGAGAATAATGACGCCTCGACAGCGAGTGACGGGTAGTATCGACCCGCATTATCCATAACCGGATAGGCATATCTGCGGATGTCGCCAGTATCGTCAGTTAAGGTGACATGGCCCGGCGTTGCCGCTTCAAGCAGCGCCGCGTCCGGCGTTTTTATGCCGGTGGGCGTTAAAACACGCCCTGTGCCTCCATCAGGAAACCGATAGTGAAGATAGGTATTTCGCCGAACGGCCGGCGGAATGGATAAAGAAGGCTGGGTCACAATGCCCGGATCCCCCTCCCGGAAAATATAGCCAACAAGCGGCTTTTTCACCTGCGCCAGTGAAGCCGCCAGTTTAGCGGTCTCCGTCGCCGTCATCCGGTCCAGAAGAGAGGGGGCTATTGCTATTGTCTCCGCCCCGTCTTTGACAAGCGCCTCAATCACAGAAGCAATGCGTGTCGCCGTAACAACGTCGCCTTTTTTCACATCCACCATCACCACAAGGGCAATTTTATCGTCCGCTGGCATAGGGCCGCGATAAGCAAACCGCCAATCAAGCAACTGCCCTTCAACCTGCTGCACAACCGCCAAGTCCCGGATGTTCAACAGAGCGCCCACAAGCACGGCGCAAATACCGAGCACAATCATCGCCTGACTTAGTCGGCCGATGGGCGGACGTAACCTAGTTGCCATTTATTTATCCCCGTCTCCGGAAAGTTTTGCTCAAAAGCCCACCTAAAGACTGGAAAAAGACCGACTTTGCGGATTTGCCTAAGCCTACCAGCAAAAAGTAACTTTACTACTTGTTTTTTGGAGTTTGGCAAGCTCTTTGCCGAGTTCAAGCCCTTGGTAATCCTCAAAAAAATACGAGAATGAAGCCTCCAGACAACAATTGAAACAAAAATTCGAGCAGCAAGACACCCGTCTGAAACCTAAGCCCTGCATATTCAAATCAACACTGAAACCCAACATATCGACGCCGCGGCCATGCCCCCGCTGCCCCGGACAGGAGAAGGAATATGACGATGGCTTATACAGATACAATGTGGCAAAACGCCGAAGCGAGCACTGCAACGACGGCAATTGCGGAAGAGGGTGCCAGCCTCACACGCGCCCGCCTTTACCTCTAAGAAAGAAGGCAAACACGGATACACCGGAGCATCCGACACCTCTCTTTCTCCACGGTCGTCGCAGTCAGGCCTTTACCTGGACGTGCAAATTTGAAATACTCTCCTTCACAGTTGTCTCAAAAAAAATAACCGGATGGCCCTTCAAGCCGTCAAAACGGGAGGAAATATGACAACAAAAGATTATGTACGGCTGCGGCAAATATGTCTTGCCACGCTGGATATTAAGAGCGCCGAAGCGGCTGTGTCTGGTATTCTGGGATTGAACGTCTGCCATCGTTCGACCCTTAAAGAATTCGGCCTCGAAAATATTATGTTCCCGGTCAATGGTACCTTTATCGAAATAGTCGCGCCAACAGCGCCAAACACAGCCGTCCATCGTTTCCTTGCCAGAAACGAAAATCGCGGCGGTTACATGGCGATTTTCGATTGCGCTGATGTCACCCGCCATCGCGCACTGGCCGAAGCTAACGGGGTTGACGTCATTTATGAAAGAAACTCTGAAGGCGGTGATCTGCTGCAGCTCAATCCGAAGCAAACAGGTGCAACCATAATGGAGTTTGACCACCATTATGGTGGAGATGATTTGCTGGGGCATTATGAATGGGCCGGAAAGGGCTGGCAGGACCATGTCAGGACGGATGTGACCAAGGACATTCTGGGTATTGAAATAAGCAGCCCCAAGGCCGCATTACGCGCCAAACTATGGGCTAACCTTTGCAATCGCGTTGTTGTTTACGGAGAATCGGACCTTCAGGACATCACGCTTGATTATGGCACGCTTACATTTCGTCAAACCGCAAAAAACAGCCGGGAATTATTCTCCGCCATTGATCTAACTGTATCGGACCGGCACCAGGTTTTGACGTTGGCGGACCAGGCGGGATGCCCGGTAACCGACAACAGTTTTGATTTTTGCGGCATTGAGTTTCGCCTGCGCCGAGCGGATTAGCAGAACCATCTGTATTTTGGCGCCATGACGCCAGCGCCTTTGAAGGAGACAAAAGTGACCGTCCTTGACCTTGATGATTTTGAGACCGATTTTTGGAAAGATGTGGAAAAACGTAAAACCTGGGATGAAATCATTCCGGGGGAGCTTCGTGATACCACCCCTGTCACCCTGACCAAAGAGGTGATTGCCCGTTTTGCGGCAGGCGTTGGTGAGGATAATCCCATCTATTTCGATGAAGACTATGCGAAAACGACGCCTTATGGCGGGATTATCGCCCCGCCCTCCATCCATATTCTGCTCATGTTTGCCTGTACGACGACCGAAGACTGGATGCGCTCCCCCGGCACCATCAATGCAGGACAGAACTGGTCTTATCATTTCCCGATCCGCCCGGGCGATACCATCACCATGCGCGGCACTGCGCTTGATCGCTTTATCAGGAAAGATCGCTTGTTCGCGGTCCATGAAAATACTTTCACCAATCAACATGGGCAGATCGTCTGCACAGGCCGCGGCCAAACAATTCGGCCCCAATAACGGCGAAGGATCAGATAACATGACAGCGCAGCAACAGTTTGATGAAACTCGAGTGGGAGACGTGATCACAGGTCGGTCTTTCACGGTAACGCGAGAGACTATTCAAGCTTTCGCCGATGCATCGCTTGACTATAATCCGCTACATTTCGACGATAAATATATGGAAAATACCTTCGGAAAGACAACGTTTGACGGCGTCATCATGCATGGCATGCAGAATTTCCCCCTGATTTCCCGAACCCTGACCGACTGGTTGATCCCGCGTGGGGGATTTCATCGCCGCCTTGAAACCCGCTGGCTAAAACCTGTTAAGCTCGGCCACACCATAACGCCCGTCGCAACTTTTTCGGCAAAACGCCAGACGGACAAAGGCTTTTGGGTACTTTTTGATATTTCCGTCACCAATCAGGACGGAGATTTGGTTGCAACCGGCAATGCCATGGCCGAATTTCTGGATGTTATTCCGGGAACCGCGGCGGCTTAAAACCGGTATTACGGACTCAGGCACGCCCTAATCGGCTGACGGTGGCGCGTAAACGGTGGTGATCGTTTCTTTCCACGCAATGTCTGCTGCAAAGTCAGTCGGTCGTTTGATTGATTTCCCGCGAGCGGCGAGGTCATGGCAAAATATGTCGGATATCAAGGTTGTTGACAGGTCATGACTGTGGTCATCATAAGACGCCGCCATTTTTTGCGTCTCGAAACAGTAGGCCTTCCAAAGTACCGAGAGCCGGACCTGACTAAAGTCGAAGCGGGCATAGTGTTTACCCTCTTCCATTACCTGCCAGTGATCATCATCGGCCAAGGAGAGGGTCGCATCATAACCGATGGTCTCATAGGTCCGCTGGTCTTCAATCGGCCCGACGCTGCCGACCCGGTGATACATATATTCGTTATCGGCGAGCACACAGCTGTTGGAAAATGGCGGATGCTCTGTTATCGACGGCGCGTCCAGTCCGTTTGGCCAATATTCGAAATCGCCACCCTCCCCGTCATAAAACCAAGTAATCGCCGAGGCGACAGGAATGGCCCATTCATGAAACAGGCCGGAATAGCCCATTGGCGCCAACATCCAGCTCGGCACCTCGCGATTGTTGACTCCCCGAAAAAACGGCAAATCCAGGTGGCACGGCAATGATGGCGCAGGTAAATTGAGGTTGGTCATCATGGCAACGGGACGGATTACCTCTGCGTTGAAGGAGGATTTAGCCGCCTCGATAAATCGCTCGTTATAGAAAAATGGCTCCGCGCCGTCGAAGACAACTTTCCCGCCCAGAGCCCAGAAATTACGGAACCAGCCGCCAGATGTCTCCCCGACATTGCGGTGAACGGCAGCAAGGGTTTTATAGGGGCTGCCGCGCCGGATCAAATCGATAACCCCGTCCGGGTCATCAAATGCCGGATCCAGTCTCATTGGCGGGGCAAGCAAGTCTTTTGGTCTAATCGTTTGTGAAACGCCCATTTTTTAGGTCCTTTTCTTTTCAATATGACACAATTCGCAATTGCCCGCAAATTTTCGGCTTCTTTCCCCCCTCATTGCAACGGCCAAAGAGACGGTGCTAAGGTATCGCACGTGGTCAATAAAGGCCTTTATGAAGGTTCGATATCTGAACTGGAATTGTCGATAAGGAAAAAGGAAAGCCCGAAATGAAAAGTAGCGATCTGGATATCCTCAATAACATGCCCTTCTTGTTCTGGGTAAAAGACCAGAACGGGAAATATCTATGGGGTAACCGCGCTATTTGCGACGCCGCCTCAGAGGATGTCACCGGAAAGACCGATGCCGAGCTGATCTGGTCGAAGAGCGCGGAAAAGCTGCGGAAAGCCGACAAGCAAGTATTTGAAACACGTCAGCCTGTTTACCTGCATGAGCATGTGATCAAGTCCGCCGGAGGAGAAATTACCTTGAATGTCTGCAAGTTTCTAGCGCAACTGGACGGCAAAGAGCGTAACTTCGGCGTTTCGTTTACAATAGGTGCTTAAGCGCCTTATTCTGCTGGTTCCACTGTGGGTTTGATCTCCTGATGCCGTTGCGCAGGCAAGAGCAACGCGGCGGCAACAATAAAACACGCGGCAGCGGCAGCGACGACCATTACCATCTCAAAGCCTTCGCCGGCTTCCAAAATGGCCCGGGCAACCAGCAGTGCCAACGCGCCAATTACCAGATTCAACATCAATTTGACCGAAAGGACCTTGGCGCGCCACAAATCCGGGACATATCGGGAGATAATTGCATCTGTAATCGGTATTTGGCCAAAAACGAATGCCATCGCGGCCAGCGCCGCAAAGAAAAGGCCATAATTAATCTGCGTGGCCATCAGGCCAATCAGCACCGGTTGCGCCGCCGCCACGACCAACAGCACTGATTTGATGTCCTTACTGTCGATAAGCCGCCCGACGGCCAATTGCGCAAAAGCGGCGAGCGCATATACGATGGCGGCCAGTAGCCCGGTTATCGCGACATTAACAGAAACATCCGGCATGCTGACTTCAAACATCCGAGGAATGATAAAGGACATGGTTCCGAAGACAAAGCCGCCGGCTGAACTGATCAAGGCGACAGCAAGCAGCGCCCGTGGCCATCCCGCGGCAAATCCGACCATTGCTTTTTCTCCGGGTGTGGCAATTGGCGGTTTTACTTTGCCGCGGCGAACAAAGATCATAAAGGYGATACCAACGACAATGGCAATGCACCCCGGTACGATAAAGGCTARCTTCCAGTTATAATCAGCAAGGATGAARCCGGTGATCAGCGGTGCCGCAGCAACCCCCATATTGCCCCAGACACCATTGGCGCCAAGGCGCCAGCCGATGTTACCCCCGCCCTGAATAACCATAGCGATGCCCACGGGATGATAAATTGCGGCAAAAATACCAATCGCCGCAAGGCCAAAGCTCATCTGCAGCGGTGTCTCGGCAAAGCTCGTAGCAATTGCGGCAAGGCCTATACCAATAAAAAAGACGGCAATCATGCCGTTCCGTTGCCATTTATCGGCAAAATGCGCGGCGAGCGGCGCGCAGGCTCCGAATAGAACGAGGGACGGAATACCATAGGGGATCATCTCGGCATAGGCGCCATCTTTGGCCAACCCGAAATACAGTCCGGCGCTGAAGGCGGCTTTTGCAAAAATCAGCATAAACAGATGATCGACAAAATGACCGGCATTCAGAAAGGCGAAACGAAGTTTTTGCGCGTTCACTATACGAACCTCAACGAGTATTACCGGCACACAAGCGCCAAAAAATACGGGAAATCTGTTTCTATCATAAATTAGATCGACCTGTCATATAACCGTTGCAAATCATGTGAATGCCCGTAATATAAACGCCTTCTCATCGGGGTGCCATATTGGCTGAGAGGTAACGATTACCAACCCGTAGAACCTGATCCGGTTAGAACCGGCGGAGGGAAATGAGGGCTGGATGAATTTCGAAATATTTCGCCGCGCCCCCTTTCCCACCAATATGTGGCGGAGGGATTATTGCAAACCCAACCAACTGAAACGCATTTACGATCGATACAGGAAAGCTGCCCTGCTGTTCACTGCCTGACCAATACGGTCGTGCAAGGGTTAACAGCAAATATGCTGCTTGCCGTCGGGGCAATCCCGTCCATGTCCTCGGATATTCACGAAATCGGCGATTTCGTCCGTCGCGCCGACGCCCTTCTTATTAATCTTGGAACCCTCGATACGGCACGGAAACTGGCCATTGAAGCAGCAATTGACGTCGCCTGTGAGAGAGAAATCCCGTGGATCCTTGATCCGGTGCTGATAGACCGGGCCCCAACGCGTCTTGCTTACGCCCGCCAGCTCATGAACAAGAGGCCAAGCGTTATCCGTGGTAACGCTGCCGAAATGTTGGCGCTTGGCGGCGATCCTACATCGCTCGCCCGTGAAACGAAGTCAGTGGTCGCGATCACTGGCGCCATCGACCTCGTGACCAATGGTCATAGGGAGATCACCATTGAAAGCGGACATCCGCTGATGGGCCGGGTCACCGGCATTGGTTGCGCAGGCACCGCTCTGATCGCCGCCTTTTGCGCCGCTGACCCGGACAAGGATTTATTCGCCGCCGTTGTGGCCGGACTTCGAACTTTGGGAGAGGCCGGAGAAAAAGCCGCCGAAATGGCGCCCGGACCCGGCGGGTTCGCCGCCGCGCTCCTCGATCAGATATATTTTGCAAGCCAACCCCGTTAGTGAGAAAGAGTAATCTTATGACCAAGGCCCATGTTTCACGCCGCCGCCTTTTAAAAACAGCTGGCTTGGGCGGCACAGTTGCCGCTGTTAGCCTGATCGGCGCCCCCGCCCTCGCGAGCGACAAACTCGAGTGGAAAATGGTGACTTCCTGGCCTAAAGGCGCGCCTGGTGTGGGCACAACAGCCCAGCGGCTTGCAGACAGGATCACAGCCATGAGCGATGGCACACTTACGGTCAAACTCTATGCAGCCGGTGAGCTGGTGCCCGCGCTCGAAGTCTTTGGCGCTGTTGGTGAGGGCGTTGCAGAACTCGGCCATACGGCCTCTTTCTTCTGGCAGGGAAAAGCAAAGGCCAGCGTTTTTTTCACCACCATTCCATTTGGCCTGACCGCGCTAGAGCATATGGCCTGGATTAATCAGGGCGGCGGTCAGGCCCTTTGGGACAAACTTTATGCTCCCTTTAACGTCAAACCCTTCATGGCTGGAAATACCGGCATCCAGATGGGGGGCTGGTTCAAAAAGGAAATCAATTCCCTCAGCGATCTGCAAGGATTGAAAATAAGAAGCGCAGGGCTTGGCGGTGTTATTTATGACCAGATGGGCGCCACCGCCGTTTTGTTGCCGCCCGGCGAGATTTATTCCAGCCTCAGAAGCGGTGTTGTTGATGCCGCGGAATTCCTGGGGCCGTGGAGCGATCGCGCCTTTGGTTTTTATAAAGCGGCGCCTTACTATTACTGGCCAAGCTTTAACAAGCCGAACGGCAGCGCCGAATGCCTGGTCAATAAAGCAGCCTTCGAAAAACTAAGCCCGGACCTGCAGGCAATTGTTGAAAATGCCTGCGCCGCCGAGAATGCATTCGCGTTATCGGAGTCCGACTGGGAGAATGCCCGGGCGTTGGCGGATCTGGTTTCCGGCGGCAAGGCAAAAATCTTGGAATTCCCGTCCGATATCATCGAAAAAGCAAAGGCTTTGACACCCGTCGTTCTCGATAAATTTGTCCGGGGCGATCCCATGGCGGAAGAAATACTGATCTCCTATCGCAAAGCGCTTAGTCTGTCCGAGACCTGGTCACGGGTCAGCCGTCAAGCCCTTCTGAATGCTCGAGATGGGTAAAAATACGCCTTGCCCGGATGTTGATGGAATTGATGCCTGGTGTACCGGAGGTTTCTGGATTACTGGCGCTGATGTTATTACACGATGCCCGTAAAAGCGGACGAACCGACATCACTGGCGCCATGGTGCCGCTTTTTAAGCAAGATAGGCTTCAGTGGAATAGGAAGCAGATCAAGGAAGGGGTCGATATATTGAAAGCAGCGCTGGCCATCGGAACCCCCGGCCCCTATCAGATACAAGCCGCCATCAGCGCCATCCATGCGGAAGCCTCGGGTCCGGACGAGACAGACTGGCGGGAAATTGCCCTCCTCTATGGCAAGCTACACGAATACCAGCCCTCCCCAATAATAGAACTCAACGCCGCTGTCGCCTGGTCCTATGCAGAAGGGCCCAATACCGGACTGCAGGCGCTTTACGCGCTCGAAGCAAGTGGGCTGCTGAAGGACTATCAGCCCTTTTATGCCGCCAAAGCCGATATATATCGCCGTGCAGGTCAGCATAATAAGGCTCAGGAAGCCTATGAAACGGCTATTTCCCTAACTGCAAACGACAAAGAGAAAGAATTTTTAAACAAACGTTTGACCGAACTCAGCTCAACCTCATAACTAGTCTGTTCGGCAACCTATCGTAAATCGCTTCTTCCTAGGTATACCCGTCAAAGATCCGTGCTTGACCCCGCCTTAACGGTAGCACAATATTCAACATCTGGATCCCAACCAGAAAGCAGGAGTGAGTATGTCCTTTCAAAATGCCATAATCCTTATGGGCGCATTGATAGTCGCTGTGCTCGCTATTGCTTTCATAGCATCTCACCTTTTTCACAGCCGAATTTACAGATTTGACCAAAATGCCGAAACGCCTGAACAACGTGGGCTGGAGGGCGTCAACGTGGTCCATTTCATCTCCGAGGATGGCGCGGATACTCAGGCATGGGTGAAAGCGCCGATAGCAGGTGCCCCGGTAATTTTCTACTCAATGGGAAATTTCACCTCGATCGGACCGTCTGTTGAGAAGCTCAGGCCATTTCTGGACAAAGGCTTTGGCGTCGCTGCATTGGTGTACCGGGGTTCCAGTGGCGCCCACGGAATACCGTCAGAGGAAGCATTTGCCGCCGATGCCCGGGCGCTTTATGATCAGTTTGATGCTCTCACTGGAACGATTGTTCCCCCTGAGCAACGTGTTGCCTATGGATATAGTCTCGGGACTGGGGTCGCAACGCGCCTTGCAACTGAGCGGCCCTTTTCCGGCCTGGTTTTAGAGGCCGCCTATGCCAGGTTCTGCGACTATTTTACAGACAGATATTACGGCATTCCATTTTGCTACCTGATGTGGAAGGAGCGATATGATTCCGCAGATCGCATTGGTAACATTGGCATTCCGCTTTTAATGCTCCATGGTGAAAAAGACAGCGCCATCAGGATCGATTCAGGTAGAAATCTTTTTGAGGCTGCTTCCGAGCCCAAACGGTTTATCGCCTATGAAAATGGTACCCATGTCGATCTCGGCAAGCATGGTCTTGTTGACAACATCACGGAATTCCTTGCCGAAACTGTGCCGGGCTCCTGGTCTAGTCGCCAATAATGAGCTCGTTCAGCACTGCGCCGATTTTCGAGATAGTGGGATCCGCCATCATGCCGAAGTGATCGCAGTCAAATTCCTGTATAACGATTTCGCCAGACGCCCATTCTCTCCAGCCGAGTTCCGGACCAGCGCGGAGGAAATCAACACTTCCCTGCCCGGCCTTAAACAAGAGTATATCACCTGAATAGTCAGGCGGATGATAGAGATTTTCTGCTGTCAAATACGCCTCTGTCATCCGTCGCCCTATCAATTCCTCCGGAAGATTCTCTCCCCTTTCCAGATATTTCTGGATCTCAGCCTTTTCTTTTTTTGCGAATCTACCCTGCCATTTTCGGCCCGGCCACCCCAACGCGAATTTCAAACTCCAGTGGCGCGCCATCCAGACTTTTTGAAAAAAGCTCAACGGCTGCTGCCCTAAATCCGGCGCAAGCGTATCGAACATGATTAGATACCTAATTTCCTGTCCCAACGCGACGAGCTGATGCGCCATCTCGAAGGCAATAACGCCGCCACCCGAATAGCCCGCCAATGTATAAGGGCCCTCGGGCTGCCGCTCTCGAATTGCTTTGATGTAGCGTCTTGCCATATCTTCTACTGTCTCATCGATTTCTTTGCCACCGTCGGAGCCTTTGGCCCGAAGTGCATAAAAGGGCAATCGAGGGTCAAGATAGCCTGAAAGGGACCTGAAGTTGAGAACATTACCGCCCGCACCATGAACCAGATATAGAGGGTTAAATTTTTCCGACCCTGGTTTGATTTGGACGAGCGGTGTCCATTCTTTCGAGGTCTGTGAAACCGCACTCATGTTTGTCTCTCCTGGTTCCTGACCGATATCAATGCCGCCTTCAACGATGACAACGTCTGCGAGGCCGCGCAATGTCGGCGCCTGGAAGAGTGTTGCCAGAGGTAAATCCGTCTCATATTCTCGCCGAATCTTGGCAAAGAGGCGAACCGCAGCAAGAGAATGACCTCCAAGGTCAAAAAAGTCGTCATCCGGATGCGGTTGATGAACGCCTAACAGATCCTTCCAGAATTTCGCGATTTTCTGTTCAACACTATTTGCATATTGCTCCTGCTCTCCGTCCGACTGGCCCTCCGTTACTGACGGCTTCGCCTTTTTTGGTCCCGCCAGAAGCGCCATTTCCCGGCGTAAATCTACAAGCGGGGTCGGCGAGACAATTATCTGGTGGGCATTAGCATTCAAGAGGCGGGCGAAAATTTCCGGCGCTTCACGGGCCCGCAACCCTTGTGCGATCATCCGGTCGATCAGTTGCCCGGAGCCCTCATTAGCATCAAAACTGTCTCCTTCGACGCGACGCAATGCGAAACCTTCCAGGATCATCAGTGGGGTTTCCCTGCGATCGAAGATGACAACGTCGAAACTCGCAAACTGTCCAGCCGTATGCGCAACCAATTTAGCACGGGCCATGATTTCGCGCTGTAACGGCGCAAGAATTCGGATGCGATCAACAGACATCGGTGCATAAAACGCCCCTTCACTGCCGACATCCGCAAGTAAATTAAGACCGATGGTCGCCGCCTCATCCGTCAGTCCGGGATGCGCCGCAAATTCTTCTAAATCACCCTTAAACTTATGGGCCAGCGCAAAATCCGCTTCAATCGCGTTTTTACCGACCCTTATTTCTCCGACGTTGTCCCAGCGGGGCCCAAAATCAATCAACTTACCTTGGGAATCCTCGCCGCTATTTTCGGAATGAGTCAAGCCGGACAAGCCGTGCAACGCCACCGGTATTTTTCTGTCAACAAGCAGCTTTTTCTTTACCTGTGCACGGCAATGTTCGATCAACGCTGCGTCCGGTCCGGCAGCGCTTTCTACCAGGAACTGATATCCGTTTTTATTCGGAACAAGACTGACAACCACCCTCACTTGCAACCCTTCTGGAAAGGCCATTGGACTTGAGAAAGAAAGCGCCTGTATTTCCCAAGGACGACCATCTGACCCCGCCTCAAGTGCCGCTCTGGCAATTTCGATATAAGCCGTTCCGGGCAGCACCGGGACGCCGCCAACCACATGCTCGTTCAGAACCCACAAATCTGCCGGGTCGTAATTTTTGGCAAAAGAGATCGTTCCGTCCTCCGCAATCTCCTTCTGTCCGAGAAGAGGGTGCGGCCCGTCGACCTGTTCGCCATCCAGACCGTAGGCCCGTGATGCCATTCCAATATCACGCCAGACACTCCATGAAATTGCCAGGCCGTCCTGCCGTGATGCTGCCAATGCTTCCAGGTAGGCATTGGCGGCGACGTAATCCACTTGGCCAGGGGGCGCCGTAAAGACGGAAGTTGACGAGAATATCGCGAAAAAATCTAGCGAACCATCCGGCAGCAATGACGACAAAATTTCACCGCCGACGACTTTTGCCGCCATAATGCGATGTGTGTCAGCCAATGTTTTCACCATCATCGGGGCATCTTCAACAATGCCGGCGCCATGAAAGAGACCATCGAAGCCTTCGAATTTTTCTATAACACTGCCAATAACCGCCTTGTCGGTAACATCGGCGCTGAAATAATGGACTTCGCCGCCGGCATCTTCAATTTCCCGCACCGTTCGAATGTAATGGGCGATATCCGACCGTGGCCGCGAGTTCAAAATGTGATCCCATTCAGATTTAGCGGCCAAATCCCTCCGCCCGATCAGGACCAGGCGAGCGCCCCAGGACTTTCCGAGATAGGCCGCCAGCGCAAGGCCAATACCACTCATGCCGCCAGTGATGATATAGCAACCCTTTTGCTTGAGCTTGACAGGAAGCTCAACTGGAAGGGGGGTATCCTGTGCCGATAATCGTTCCTTAAAACGCACGCCATTGCGATAGGCGACGCGATCCTCTTTGGCCGCTGCATCATGCTCTTCGAGCACCATCAGCGCCATTCCCTGCGGGTCGGCACTGGCTTCTACATCGATATACTGCGTCGTCAGGATCGGCGCTTCCCTCGGCGCTACCCGCACAGGGCCCATCATTGTCGCAAGCTCTGGGCGGAAAACTGCTTCACCGGCAACGGCAACGGATCCTGCACCTGCAAATGTAAGGTGAATTTCTTCCCTCGGATCAAATGACAGGATTGCCCGGCATAAGCTAAATGCGCTGTCAAAAAGCAGCTTCTGACTGGAATCCTGATCTGCCGTCAACGCCCAGTGATGGGCAATATGTGTCGGCTGGGTCGGTAAGGCTGCAAGAAGCGCTTCATAATCTTCGTCGCGATCGACAACGATGCGAAATTCATTTCCGTCCTGCCGATATGCATCCCCCGGCCGGACAATATAACATTGACAACCCCGCATCTTGAGTTGTTTCGCCAAGGCGTCGGAAATCGGGTCTTCGCCATGAAAAAGCAGCCACGTTTGACCGCGTGCCTGATCCGCTGGCGGCAATGGAGCCTCAGCCCATTTGATGGTTTTATACCAGTCGTCGGGATTGGAAAGGCGCTCAATGGAGCCGCCCGCAGTATCCCCCACCATCTCATCTGATTTAAAGCCCGAACCGGGTTCAACCCAATGTCGCTGTTTCTCAAAAGCATAGGTGGGCAAGGAAACGCGCCGTCCATCGGCACCTGGTAATACTTCCCATTCAAGGCTCCCGCCATGAGCCCAAATCGCGGCGGCAGTGGTCAACGCAACCGCGAAATCATCATCGTCATCTTTCGGTAGTTTTCCGGACGCCAGAACCGCTTGCGGTTTGTTCTCAGCTTCGCTCATCTTGACAAGAGGTCCCAGGGTCTGGCCCGGCCCCACTTCCAGAATGATCTGATTAGGCTTTAGCAAGATGGTTTCGATCGCATCGGCGAAAAGCACCGTATGACGTAAATGCTGAACCCAGTAATCAATGGTCGAGAAATCACCCTCTTCAGCCCAGTCACCACGCAAACTGGAGACGAATGGAATTTCAGGGGCACGCAATGTCACGCCCTCAATACTGTTGCGAAAATTATCCAGCTGATCATCTAGAATGCGGCTATGAGCGGCGACATTGATGCGGATTCGCGTCGCCTCATATTCTGATCCGGCAAGCTGGGATTCCAGCGCGTCAATCTTGGCAATTTCACCGGAGACCACGCAGATATCCGGCGCATTAAACGCTGCAATATCCAGACTACCCCCGATAAGCTCCATAATTTTCTCGCGGCCCGCCGGGATCATGCTCATGGCACCTGCCCTCGCAGCATCCATAACTTTTCCGCGGCAGGTTACGATTTTAAGGGCATCCGCCACGGACATCACGTTGGCGATTACCGCGCCCGCATATTCCCCTGCGCTATGGCCAAGGATCGCGGCAGGCTGAACTCCCCAGCCCAGCCACATCCGCGCATAGGCATATTCAAGGATAAAAAGTGCCGGAATAGCATAACCGGACATTTCCAGTTTTGCCCGCGCCGTTTCATCATCGCGGTTTCGCTCAAACATCATTGCCCGCAAATCAGTCGGGGCGTCCGCGGGTATTTGCGAGAAGCACTCATTTACCGCCGCATTGAACACGGGCGACGTATCAAGCAGCCCTGCCCCGGCCCCCGGATATTGCGCGCCGCCACCCGGAAACATAAAG
>NVRR01000007.1 GCA_002732675.1 Sneathiella sp.
CCCGGCTGAGTTCCGACTGAGCAACGCGCAAGGCTTCATTCGCCTTGGTTTGATCCCCTTCGGCTACGGCAATTTCCACCTTTTTAACAAAGGTGCGGATACGGCTGCGGCGGGCCCGGTTGCGTTCAGTGCGGACGTCTGTCTGCCGGATACGCTTGATTGAAGATTTATGATGCGCCATGACAATCCTGTCTTTTAGCTTCGAAATTCGGAAGCCGGGTTATAACGAGCGAGAAATCTGCCGTCAACAGAAGAATTTGGTTTGATGCCAACTTTCCCATGAAATCCTGAAATCCAGTCATAAATAAGCGTTTTGAACCGGTTTCCAGGATATTCCACGGTCGGTGTCCTAGCGATTTTTAAATTCCGGCGTCCGCTTCTCTGCGAAGGCCGCCATGCCTTCTTTTTGATCTTCCGTCGCGAAGGTTGAATGGAACAGCCGCCGCTCAAACATGATTCCCTCCCGTAAGGTCGTCTCGTAAGATTTGTTCACACTTTCTTTCGCCATGGTGACGATGGGCCGGGATAAATCGGCAATTTCGCCGGCGACCTTGATAGCCTCGTCTACCAGGTCATCCACGGGCACAATGCGGCTGACCAGCCCGGCGCGCTCTGCTTCCTCGGCGCCCATCATCCGGCCTGTGAGGCACATTTCCATGGCTTTGGATTTGCCAACGAACCGCGTCAGGCGCTGGGTGCCGCCGACGCCAGGAATGGTGCCAAGCTTGATTTCAGGCTGGCCGAACTGAGCGTTGTCGGCGGCCAGAATGAAGTCGCATAACATCGCAATTTCGCAGCCACCGCCAAGGGCATATCCCGCGACAGCCGCGATAATCGGTTTGCGGCAGGAAGAAATCCGCTGCTCCGTGTCGGCGAAGAAATCGTCCATATAAACGTCTATAAACGTCTTTGACTTCATTTCCTTGATATCGGCGCCGGCGGCGAAGGCCTTTTTGGAACCGGTCAGGACAATCGCCCCGATATTATCGTCCGCCTCCAACGTATCCAGCGCTTCGCGCAATTCCACTAGCAGTTCAGCACAAAGAGCATTCAATGATTCGGGCCGATCCAGACGGATCACGCCAACGCCACCTTTGATGTCGACGATAATTTGAGAGTAAGCCATGATGATTTTCCGTTTTTTGATGCCGCGGGGTTCTTCCCGAGGGTTGGTCTGAAATTACCGGTCATTATGTCTGTGGAAAGATGTTTGTCCAGTGACTAGTCAGCGCTGACATTTCGGACAGTAAAAAGTCGAGCGGCCCGATTGCACCAGTCGCGTGACGGTGCCGCTACATTTGCTGCCAGGGCAGTCATTCCCTGCCTTGTCATAAACAAGAAAGCGGTGCTGGAAATAACCAAGCTCACCGGACGTCTGACTATAGTTCCGCAATGTCGACCCACCGGAGGCGATGGCTTCTTCCAATACCGAACGAATTGCGGCGACCAGTGCATCGGCGCGCTTTCCTGTGATTGTGCTGCTTTTGCGTGTTGGCGAGATATGGGCGCGGAACAGTGCCTCGCAGGCATATATATTGCCGACACCAGCAACTGTCTTTTGATCCAGAAGCGCCGCCTTGATCGGGGCTTGCCGGTTTTTCAGCCGTGCCGCCAGTTCCGGTCCGTTAAAGGTGTTGCCGAGAGGTTCGGGGCCGATATGGATGAGCTGTGGATGCGTCTCTATGGCCTCTGTCGAGGTCAGCATCATAAAGCCAAACCGCCGTGGATCATTATAGCGGACAGTGACCCCTTTTTTTGTTTCAAAAATAACATGATCGTGCTTGTCGAACTCTGCGACCGGCCCTTGCGTAATACGAAAACTGCCGGACATGCCCAAATGGCCAATCATCACGGTGCCATCCTCCAGGGTCATCAGAATATACTTGGCGCGTCGATGCAGACGGGTAATTTTCTTCGCCGTCAAGGCCTCCGCGAAGCCTTCCTCGAACGGAAAGCGCAAATTCGCCCGTCTCAACGTGATCTTGGAGAATGTATCGCCGAGCAGCGCTTGTTCAAGGCCCCGACAAACGGTCTCTACTTCTGGTAATTCTGGCATGGCGGGACAGTAGCCTTAAATTGATGCTTGCGCTATGCTCTTATTTCGACGAAACAAAGACCGTTATTTCAACTAATGAAGTCGGGTTCCCATGGCCGCATCGGACAATTCATCAGACAGTACTCATTTCGGGTTCAAACAGGTTCCTAAGCAGGAGAAAGTAAATCTCGTGCGCGACGTGTTTAACAGCGTCGCGGGCAGCTATGACCTGATGAATGATCTGATGAGCGGCGGTGTCCATCGGCTGTGGAAGGCGGCCATGATTGACTGGCTGATGCCACGGCCAGGCCAGCATCTGCTGGATGTCGCGGGCGGGACCGGCGATATCGCCTTTCGCTTCCTCGACCGGGTTAAGGGCGAGGGATTGGTCACTGTCCTCGATATCAATCATGCCATGCTGTCTGTTGGTCAGGACCGGGCCATTGATCAGGGGCGGCTGGAGGGTCTTGAATGGGTCAATGGTGATGCGCAGTCGCTGCCGCTCCCTGATAAATCTGTCGATGCCTATACGATTGCGTTCGGGATCCGGAATGTCACAGATATCCCTCTGGCTCTTCGGGAAGCGCGGCGGGTTTTGAAAACCGGTGGACGGTTTATGTGCCTTGAATTCAGTAAAGTCTCTGCTCCGGTCCTGAAGGAGTTCTATGATTTCTACTCCTTTAAGCTGTTGCCGGAAATTGGCGGACTGGTAGCGAAAGACAAACCCTCCTATGAATATCTAGTAGAGAGTATTCGCCAGTTCCCGGATGCCGACACCTTTGCCGGGATGTTGATGGAGGCCGGGTTTCACCAGGCTAAATACCGCAAGCTGTCTGGCGGGATCGCGGCGCTGCATTCTGCCTGGCGGCTATAGGGGAGCCAATTACTTTGATCCGGATCCTGAATAACTGCTTTCGGCTTCTTTTTATCGCCCGAACTCTGGCGCGTCATGACGCCTTGTTCTTCCTCGATGACTTTGACCGACTTCCCTTTTACATTAAGCTGGGACGGAAGTTCTTTCCGATTTTCGCTATCGGGGCCAGCAGAAACCCGGATCTTCGGGATGGTCAGCGGCTCGCCAATGCATTGCAGGAGTTGGGACCAAGTTTTATCAAGCTAGGACAGGCGCTGTCTGTTCGCTCCGATCTTCTCGGGGAAGAACGGGCGCAGGATTTAGGCAATCTTCGGGATAATCTGCCGCCTTTCCCGTTTGAAAAGGCGCGCGAAACCATCGAATATGAACTGCAAAAGCCGCTGGAAGAACTGTTCACGGAGTTTGACTCGGAGCCCGTTGCCGCAGCCTCCATCGCCCAGGTGCATTTCGCCAAGGTTCGGGAAACCATCGCCGCGCCGACGGCGGAAGATCCCGACGCCACAGCGGAAATCGAGACAGAAGTCGCCGTTAAAATCCTGCGCCCCGGGATTGAAAAGGCGTTTGAGACGGATGTGCAGTTGTTTTTCTGGCTAGCAGGCCTCGCCGAACGCTATCAGCCCGGATTTCGTCGATTGCGGCTGATTAAAATCGTCGAGACCATGGCCGATTCCATTGAGTTGGAGATGGATCTTCGGCTGGAAGCTGCGGCGGCGTCTGAAATGGCGGAAAACTTCGCCGATGATCCGGAATTCAGCGTGCCGGAGATTGACTGGCAACGCACGGCACAACGGGTCATGACGCAAAGCCGGATTAACGGTATCAGTATCTCTGATAAAAGCGCCTTGATTGCGGCTGGCTATGATCTTGACGCCCTTGCTTCCAATGTTATCCGGGTGTTTCTTCATCAGGTGCTACGGGACGGCTTTTTCCATGCCGATATGCATCATGGCAACCTGTTTGTGGGGGAGGGTGGAAAGCTTGTCGCCGTCGATTTCGGCATTATGGGCCGCATGGACAGGGATACACGGCTGTTTATGGCGGAAATGCTGTACGCCTTCCTTACCGGTAATTATCGCCGCGCTGCCGAGGTTCATTTCGAAGCCGGATATGTGCCCGCCCATAAATCGCTGGACAGCTTCGCCCAGGCCTGTCGGTCCATCGGCGAGCCTATTCTGGGCCGCCCGGTCAATGAAATTTCCATTGCCCGGTTGCTGGTGCAGCTTTTCCAGATCACGGAAACCTTTGATATGGAAACCCAGCCACAGCTTCTATTGCTGCAGAAAACCATGGTGACCGCGGAAGGCGTTGCCCAGAGTCTGCAGACGAATATCAATTTCTGGGAGGTGGCGCAGCCCATCGTCGCTCATTGGATGCGGGAGAATATGGGCCCGGAGGCGCAGGTCGCTCAGGTCGTGAATGACGGTTTTGAACTTCTGAAAAAAATCCCCGCCATCGTCAACAAGGCTGACCGGATCCTGACCGAGCTTGAAGATCGCGACGGTGCGGCGGATCAGGCGGCTGATTATCGGGAAAACGACATAAACCCAAAGGCCCGCAATCTGTATCTCGCCACGGGCGCCCTGCTCGGCGCCCTCGCCGCCTATTTGTTGATGCTGGCACTTTAGGTTAGCCATATGTGTATAAATTTAACTTGCACTAATTTGCTCTGCTAATTATCTTATTCACATAAAAGAATAGTAAAATAGACAGGACTACTTGGTGACAGATATCGCAGCGACAGAAGAAACGGCAGGAAAGTCTGTCCTGCTGATTATCGGCGGCGGGATTGCCGCCTATAAATCGCTGGAACTGATCCGGCTTTTGTCTAAACAAGGCATTCGCTGTCGTTGTATCCTGACCAAAGCCGCCGAGGAATTTATCACTCCTTTATCCGTCGCATCGTTAAGCGGCGAAAAAGCCTATACGGACCTTTTCTCGCTCACCGATGAGGCCGAAATGGGCCATATCCAGTTATCCCGGAGTGCCGATCTGGTGGTTGTCGCCCCGGCCACGGCGGATTTGATGGCAAAAATGGCCAGTGGCCTGGCGAATGATCTGGCGACAACGGCTTTGCTCGCAACGGATAAGCCGGTGATGATTGCACCTGCCATGAATGTGCGGATGTGGCAGCACCCGGCGACGGCACGCAATATGGAAACCCTTAAATCCGATGGCGTGATGGTCGTTGGACCCGACGACGGGGATATGGCCTGCGGTGAATTTGGGCCGGGGCGGTTGTCGGAACCGGGCGAAATTGCCGCAAAGATCAAAGCTTTTTTTGATCAAGGTTCCGAAAAGCCTCTCCGGGGGCGCAAAATTCTTGTGACTGCCGGGCCAACCCATGAACCGATTGATCCGGTACGATATATTGCCAATCGATCGTCGGGAAAACAGGGTTATGCCATCGCTGCGGCGCTGGCGGGCCTCGGTGCAGAGGTGACACTGGTCTCTGGTCCGACACAGCTTGGCCCACCCGCCGGGGTTACGCGTCAGAATGTGGAATCGGCGAAAGATATGCTGGCGGCCTGCGAGCAGGCATTGCCCGTCGATGCGGCGATATTTGCGGCCGCCGTCGCTGACTGGCGCATTGATAATGAAGCGGCGCAAAAGATCAAAAAACAAAATGGTGAGCTTCCCAATCTTTCCTTGGTGGAAAATCCGGATATTCTGGCAACTGTGAGTGCGCTTGGCGCTGCTCGTCCGGATCTGGTAATCGGATTTGCGGCGGAGACGGAAAATATTATCGAAAACGGCCAGGCCAAGCTTATCAAAAAAGGCTGCGACTGGATTGTTGCCAATGACGTCGGCACCGGAACGGGAACCTTTGGCGGAGATGACAACCGGGTTTTTCTGTTGCGCATCGATCATGTCGAAGACTGGCCAAAGCAAAGCAAGCATGAGGTTGCGAACAAACTAGGGGTTCGAATTTCTGAATATTTTCAAGGTAGTACGCAATGACCGACGTTAAAATAGCTCTTCATCGTCTCCCTCATGGACAGGATCTGCCGTTGCCATCGTATGAGACCCGCCAGAGTGCAGGCATGGATCTGAGGGCCGCCGTGGATGCGGATATGGAGATATTACCGGGCGGTCGGGCGCTGGTGCCGACGGGCTTCAAAATTGCGCTCCCTGACGGCTATGAAGCGCAAATTCGACCGCGCTCCGGTCTTGCCCTCAAGAAAGGCATTACTCTTCCGAACAGTCCCGGCACAATTGATGCGGATTATCGCGGCGAAGTCGGCATTATCCTGATGAACCTGGGCAACGAGCCTTTTGTGATCGCGCGCGGCGACCGCATTGCCCAGATGATCATTGCGCCGGTGACCCAGGCGAGCTGGATTGAGACAGAAGAGCTGGACGAGACCGTGCGCGGCGAAGGCGGTTTTGGCTCCACCGGCGTCGCAAGTACGGGGAGTTAGCGATGCTGCATCTACCCAAAAAAATGCTCTATGCGCTGGAGGCGGTGGTTGATATCGCTTTCAACGCGCGACCAGACCCTGTGCAGTCAAAGGAAATTACCCAGCGGCAAGACATTCCGCAGCGCTATCTTGAACAGGTCATGCAGCAGCTCGTCCATGCCGGTATTCTAAAAGGGGTTCGTGGCCCCCGCGGCGGATATCGTCTGGCGCGGGAACGACGACGTATTACCGCGGGCGATGTGATTCGCGGGATTAATGCGGCCGAAGACAGCAGTGACAAGCAGATTTTCTCCTCCGATATTGGCAAGCAGGTTGTTGGACCGCTGTGGGAGGAGGCGCAATCCGCAATGCTGGCGCAACTTGATTCTGTTACCTTAGAAGACCTTTGCCGTCGGGCCAATGCCAATTGCGCCCCCGAAAAGCCGCCCAAAATCAGCGGAAGCTTCGATATTTAGGCGGTTATCGCCATTTATAGACAAAAGGAAGAAGTCATGAGCAAAAACGCCCCTCGCGGCCATATCTACGACAGCATTATTGACACCGTTGGCGCAACGCCCCTTGTCCGCACGCAGCGTATCGGAAAAAATACGAAAAGCCAGGCCGATATCCTCCTGAAGCTGGAATTCTTCAATCCGCTAGCCTCTGTTAAGGACCGGATTGCCGTCGCCATGATTGAAGCCTTGGAGGATGCGGGCCTAATCAAGGAGAATACCGTCATAATTGAACCTACGTCTGGTAATACCGGCATTGGTCTCGCCTTTGTCTGTGCGGCCAAGGGATATAAGCTGACCTTGGTCATGCCGGAAAGCATGTCTATCGAGCGGCGCAAAATGCTAAAACTGATGGGGGCCAATCTGGAACTGACGGAAGCCGCCAAAGGCATGAACGGGGCCATCGCCCGCGCCCAGGAACTGAAAGCCGAAATTGGCGATGCCGTCATCCCGCAACAGTTCGAAAACCCGGCAAACCCCGCCATTCACAAAGTGACAACGGCGGAGGAAATCCTGGCGGATACGGGCGGTAAGGTCGATGTGGTCGTCATAGGTGTCGGCACCGGCGGGACATTGACCGGTGTCGGTACGGTTCTCAAAAAGCACGATAGCAACATTAAAATTATCGCAGTCGAGCCCGAAGACAGCCCGGTTCTGTCTGGTGGACAGCCCGGCCCTCATAAAATTCAAGGGATTGGCGCCGGTTTTTCGCCCGCCAATCTCGATGAGAGCCTGATTGACGAGGTCTTGACTATTGGTAATGAAACCGCTTTTGAGACGGCCCGGGCCATCGCACGGGAAGAGGGGATTCCGGTGGGAATTTCCTCCGGGGCGGCCGTTGCCGCGGCGCTCGAAATTGCAGATCGGCCCGAAATGAAGGGAAAGACCATCGTTGTCATTATCCCATCCTTTGCCGAAAGATATCTGACAACGGCATTGTTTGATGGCATTTAGGATCAGGGTCCTAGCATATTATGAACCTCACGGATGACCAGCTCGACCGCTATGCCCGCCATATAGTGCTGCGGGAAGTTGGGGGTCATGGTCAGAAGAAGCTACTGCAATCGAAAGTCCTGATTGTCGGGGCAGGGGGGCTTGGCTCGCCGTTGCTTTTGTATCTGGCGGCGGCAGGTGTCGGAACAATCGGTATTATCGATGACGATGTGGTCGATTTATCGAACCTGCAACGACAAATCGTTCATGGCACGCCTGATATTGGCCATCCAAAGGTAAAAAGCGCCGCCGACGCCGTTTCCCGTATCAATCCGGACGTCAAATTGGTTACCTATCAGCGACGGCTCACCGCCTCAAATATCGAAGAGATAATAGGTGGCTACGATCTGGTCGCTGATGGTACGGATAATTTCGAAACCCGCTATTTGGTCAATGACGCCTGCTATTTCTTCAAAAAACCGCTGGTATCGGCGGCGATGCTGCAATTCGAAGGCCAGCTTGCGACCTATCGCGCCTTTGAGCCTGGGAATAACCCCTGCTATCGCTGTCTGTTCCCAACGCCGCCTCCCGCCAACATCGCCCAGACATGCGGCGAAGCTGGCGTGCTCGGGGCGCTCGCGGGGGCCATGGGTTCGTTGCAAGCGATTGAGATTCTGAAAGAACTGCTCGGAATTGGCGAAAGCTTCTCCGGTCAGCTCCTCATTTATGATGCGCTATCCGCAGAATTTCGCAAAATAAAGGTAAAACGCGATCCGGCTTGCGCGCTTTGCGGTGACGTCCCGACAATTTCAGGTTTGCCGCCGAATTAGGGCCCTGACCCTAGGATAGAAAATAGGCGGACGCCAGGGTGAGGGCGAGGGGGAGCGTGATGATGGAAATCAACGTCTGCACCGTGATAATCCCCGCCATTACATCAGCATCTCCGCCGAGCTGCTTTGCCAGCGCGTAGCCGGAGCTTGCCGTTGGAACGGCGCCGTAAATAACCAAAATCATTGCGGCAACCCCCTCAAGGCCGACTAAAACGGCGGTTCCGGCAACTATCACCGGGAAAATAATCATTTTTATTATGCCAGCGATCAGCATATAGGAAGCGCCCGTATGAATTGCCTTGATACGAAGCCCGGCGCCAACACATAAAAGTGCGAAAGGCAATGCGGCCTTTGACAGAAGCCCGGCGAAATCACTGAGCACGGGCAGGGGGCCGATGCCGGATAAATTGAGGAAGGCGCCCGCCGCAATGGCCAACAGCAGCGGGTTTCGGATAATCTCCTGTATCAACCGTCGTTTTAAAGAGGGGGAACCCGACGTGCCCTGAAATCCCACAAGCACGGAAACGCAGAATAGGTTTGTTGGCGGCACCAGGACGGATGTTGCGACGGCTGCCAGAAGCAGTCCCTCCGTGCCAAATAAATATTCGGCGACGGCAAAGGCAATGAACGTATTATGCCGCGTTGCGCCTTGAAAAATGGAGCCACTTACGGGCCCGGACATTTTCAAAAGCTTTGTCGCCGCTAACGACAGCAGGCCGGTAACGAACAATGCGCCGAGCAAGGCGAGCGCATAAATGTCGATAATTTCCTCATCAAACGGCGCCGTTGCTGTACTAAAAAACAGGAGCGCCGGAAACAGCACCCAATAGGTGACCCTGTCTGCCTGATGCCAGAAATCACTCCCCGGAAAGCCGTTGCGCCGCAGCAGGTTCCCAGCCACGAGCAGCAGGAAGATCGGCAAGATCGAAAGCGATATGGCCCACATCTTTCAAAATCCTTTGGCGTTACAACAGTTAATTGGCTAAAAAAGCCCTCACAGATCTATTGCAGGAATCCGGCAAACCATTCTGGAGCATACCGATGCCGTCGGGCCAGGACAAAATAAACTGGAGGTACAGTTGGTGTAATTTTGGACTTAACTTTGCGCTGGGCATAAAACAAAAAACCGACCGATATAATGGTATATCGACCGGTTTTATGCAAAACTATAAAATTAACGCCAATTTCTATGCAATTTTGGGTGCTGATTGCAAAACACTATCACCGACATAATCCGTGAACTGTTCAAAATTCTCGATAAAACGCCCAACCAGGTCCTGTGCCTTAGCGTCATAGGCCGCTTTATCGGCCCAGGTATTGCGGGGGTTCAGGATCTCGGACGGTACGCCCGGGCAGGATGTCGGCATGGCGAGACCGAAAAACGGATCTTTTTCAGTTTCGATACCGGCGAGAGTTCCGTCCAGGGCAGCGTTGACAAGAGCGCGTGTATGACCGATGGGCATGCGATGCCCCGTCCCATATTCACCGCCGGTCCAACCCGTATTGACCAGCCAGCAATTGACGCCATGCTTGGCTATTTTTTCGCCCAGCAACTTCGCATAGACTGACGGGTGGCGGGGCATAAAAGGCGCACCGAAGCAAGTGGAGAAGGTCGCCTGTGGTTCGCTTCCGAGGCCTTTTTCCGTTCCGGCAAGCTTCGCGGTATATCCGGAAAGGAAATGGTACATGGCCTGTTCCGGCGTCAGCCTGGAAATGGGAGGTAACACCCCAAACGCGTCCGCTGTCAACATAATGACATTGGTCGGGTTGCTCGCGACGCCCGTTTCTGATGCATTGGGGATAAAATCAATGGGATAAGACGCCCGGGTGTTTTCAGTATAACGGTTATCGTCGAGGTCCAGCTCGCCGGTCGCCTCGTCCATCACGACATTTTCAAGAACGGTGCCGAAACGCCGGGTGGTTTCGAAAATTTCGGGCTCCGCTTCTTTCGACAACTTGATGACCTTGGCATAGCAGCCGCCTTCAAAGTTAAAGACGCCGTCGTCGGACCAGCCATGCTCATCATCGCCGATCAGCATTTTGCTGGCATCCGCAGACAAGGTGGTCTTCCCCGTTCCAGAAAGTCCGAAAAAGACTGTCGAGTTGCCCTCTTCGCTGACATTGACGGAGCAATGCATAGGCAGGATCTGTTTTTCAGGCAGCAGATAGTTCAAAATGGAGAAGACGGATTTTTTGATCTCTCCCGCATAAGACGTGCCGCCGATTATGACCAGTTTCTCGGCGAAATTGGCGAGAACAAAGACTTCCGAACGGGTGCCGTCTACAGCGGGATCGGCTTCAAATGACGGCACCTGAAGAATGGTGAATTCCGGTTTGAAATCAGCGAGTTCATGGTCCTCAGGCTGGATAAACATGTTGCGGGCGAACAGATTATGCCAGGCGCATTCCGTGATAATGCGGACCGGCAGGCGGTGGGCCTCATCGGCGCCTGCATAGCAATCCTGAACAAAGACTTCCTTGCCTGACAGATAGTCGCACATTTTTTGATGCAGACCGGCAAATTTACTGTTTTCGAAGGGTTTGTTGACTTTCCCCCACCAGATATTGCCTTCGCTGCCCGGATCCTTGACGATAAATTTATCATTTGCCGAGCGACCGGTATGCTGCCCCGTGATGGCCACCAGAGGGCCTCCTGCCGCCAGCGTTGCTTCGCCGCGCTGAAGTGCCTCGCGGTACAGGGCCGGCGTTGATAAGTTCCAATAGGCCTTGCCGATATTGCCAAGGCCGTTGTTGTCCAGCCCATAACTGCTCTTATGGGGTCCTAGATGCTCCACATTCATTCTCCGCACTGAATTTAATTGCCCTTACCTCGGGCTTCGCATCGCAGAATAAGTCGCTTGGCATACGGGTGCAACATGTCTGCGGCTAAAAACTGAAATTTTAGGCTCTTTTTTTCGGATTTCTTTCGTTTGGTCTTTTTATTTTTGTCGATTGGGCAAATATTCGATCATTAAGTATTAATTTCTTGCGCCTCGAAGCAGTTGCACAAGCTGCGCCCTCACTTCATCTGGTGTCGAAACCGCCGCTCTGAAAAGAATCCGTTTGTATTGCCAGCCCGCCCGAAGGTCCATTCCCTCCGGGTCAATGGCGATGACGTCCCAGCCTTCCCGCGGCTGGCCGTTTGGCGACATTGCGGCAATCTCTTGAACAGCCGACCGGTGATCCCTGTTCATATGATCGATTATATCCAGCTCCACCTCGTCGGATCCAAAAAAATGTGGAGGGAGGAGAAAGTCCGCAGCTTCCAACCAATTGATTTGTCCGAAGCCCGCCACCAGATGAGCACGGGTTGGCTCGAACTGATAGAAGTGAAAATCACTGAATCCAGCGAATTCCCGGGCCGACGGGTACCGCCGTAAATAGCGCTGCGCCGCGGTTTTATCTTTATTCCGCACAATTCTGCCCTGCATCGTTACCCGCGGCTCTGTCAACGGGTCGGTGTTTTCTGCGGTGGATGAGATGAGCAAGGAAACGTCGGACGTAGCGGCAATATTCCGGCTGTGGACAGCAAGATCGGACAAGAGCAGCAAAGGTCGTGATATGGGGTCCGTCGCCACGATGACCAGCGAACAATAAGGCGCCGTTGTCTCGGGCATTATTGTGCCCAGCGCGGCCGTCGTTGCCCGCCGGAGCAAGGATCGAACATTTCGGCCACGACTTTCAAATTCTACCTTATCTACCATGGGTGATTTTTGCGCCAAAATGCCGGGGAACGAAAGCAAAATCCGGAATTTCTTTCAGAAGTGCTTTGAAAAGCACATAAATGCGATGATCCGGGACCGGTTCGCGCCCTCGGACATGCTCTTGCCTTATTTTCGCGAAATGTAAGATGGTAATTATCCCCTGCAGACCATAGAATAGGACGAGAACATGGATATGGAGTGTGGCATGGCGACGAAAGTGGCCCTGGTCGATGATGACCAGAATATTCTGACAACGGTATCGATCCTACTGGAATCGGAAGGATTTACCGTCGATAAATATTCCGATGGTGAGGCGGCCTTGCAGGGCCTTGCCGATAATCCACCGGATCTTGCGGTGCTTGATATAAAAATGCCGCGTATGGATGGCATGGAATTGTTGAACCGGCTACGACGCGTTTCCAACCTGCCAGTTATTTTCCTGACCTCAAAGGACGACGAAATTGACGAGTTTCTCGGGCTCAAGATGGGCGCCGATGACTATATCCGCAAGCCCTTCTCGCAGCGCTTGTTAGTGGAGCGTATCAAGACTGTTCTGCGTCGCCATAATACAGCGAAAGGTGCCGGTGAGGAGGAGGAAGAAGAAATTCTCGTTCGCGGTAAGCTCAAACTCGATAGCGTGCGTCATGCCTGTTTCTGGCAGGAGCGGGAAGTGATCCTGACCGTGACCGAGTTTATGTTGCTGCACGCTCTCGCCCTCCGGCCGGGTCATGTTAAAAGCCGTGACCAGTTGATGGATGCGGCATATGACGACAATATTTACGTGGATGATCGCACCATCGACAGCCATATCAAACGGTTGCGGAAGAAAATAAAGGCGACCGATCCCGACTTTTCCGCCATTGAAACACTGTATGGTGTCGGATACCGGTTCAAGGAAAAATAGCCGCGGGGCGACTGCGAAATTAAATGAGCTCAACTGCGAAACCGTATCTGGGGAAACCTGTTCCCGCTGAGAAAACGGAGAGGCGGGGAAAGGTGGTCCGACGGGGCCCCTTCTCGTCGCTTGGCCGCCGTATTATGGCGATCAATTTATTCTCTGTTATGTTTCTGGCAGGGGGCGTCCTGTATCTGGATCAGTTTCGCGATGGGCTTATCGAAGCGCGCTTTCAGGCCTTGACAACAAATGGCAGAATGATCGCCGGTGCCTTGGGAGAGGCGGCGCTTCAGGAAGTGTCACTAGACGGGAAAATCCAGTATCTGACCCTCGAGTCGGTGCCGATCAACCGGATTTTA
>NVRR01000008.1 GCA_002732675.1 Sneathiella sp.
GGCGCAACGCGAAACCGCACATCTGGTGCGGGACGGGATTGATGCGAATAGAGCAGGTGAGGCCGCTGCGGCGCAGTTTCTAGATGCCTTCGATCAGCTAAAAGATAAGGTGATCTCGCTTTACTGGCCCATCGGTTCGGAAATCGACACCCGGCCTTTGCTCAATCAGCTTCATGGGCTGAGCGCCATATGTGCGCTGCCGGTAATCGTCGGTAAAGGCCGTCCGCTGATATTTAAGAAATGGCAGCCACGAATGGCGCTGGTACCCGGACCGTTCCATGTTCCGGTGCCGCCCGAGGACACGGAAGTCGTGATCCCGGAATTGATCGTCACACCATTACTTGCCTTTGACGGCGCAGGCTATAGACTGGGCTATGGCGGTGGTTTTTATGACCGGACATTATTGATGCTTCGGGAAAACGGGCGCTGTCAGGCGGTGGGCTTGGCCTTCACTACCCAGGAAATAGACGCTGTGGTGACTGACTTCTATGATGAGCGGCTGGACGCTTTGGTCACTGAAAAAGACGTTAGGATGTTTGCGTGAGGATTTGCTATTTCGGAGATGTTGTCGGTCGGGCAGGGCGCGAAGTGCTTATCCAAAACCTGCCGCGCATCCGTGAAAAACTGAATGTCGATTTTGTTGTCGTCAACGGCGAAAATGCCGCTGCCGGCTTTGGGATGACCGAGAAAATCGGTGAAGAGTTTTTTGGCGCCGGTGTCGATTGCATCGTCCTCGGCAATCACAGCTTTGATCAGAAAGAAATCCTCCCTATTCTGGATAAGGATGGCCGGATTATCCGACCCCTCAACTATCCCAAAGACACGCCGGGGCGCGGAATGAGCGCCTTCAAGACCCGGAAGGGCAAGACCATTCTGGTTATCCAGGTGATGGGGCGCTTGTTTATGGATCCGCTGGACGATCCGTTCGCCGCTGTTGATAAAGTGCTGACGATGGCGAAGCTCGGTAAAAAATATGACGCTATTCTCGTCGATATCCACGGCGAGATTACGTCGGAAAAAATGTCTATGGGGCATTTCTGCGACGGCCGCGTCTCCATGGTTGTGGGCAGTCATACCCATGTGCCAACAGCAGATGCTCAGATTTTTGACGGCGGCACCGCCTATCAGACCGATGCGGGCATGTGCGGCGATTATAATTCGGTGATCGGCATGGTGAAAGACGAGCCGCTTCGGCGCTTTACCCGGAAAATCCCGGGCGGACGCTTTACTCCGGCGCTTGGCCCCGGAACAGCCTGCGGTGTTTTTGTCGAGACCGATGATAAAACCGGTCTGGCCCGCTATATTTCGCCTTTACGGGTCGGCGGGAGACTGATTGAAATCTGGCCGGACATAAAATAGCGGCCTTTCGGGTTAAAAACCACGTGCCAGCCGCGCTGGGATCGGTTACAAACGGCTAACGGTAAATATTAGTACAATCACAAGAGACGGACCATGGCGGGACATTCCCAATTTAAGAACATCATGCACCGCAAGGGCGCTCAGGATAAGAAGCGGGCGAAAATCTTCGCCAAGCATATCCGCGAGCTGACCGTGGCGGCGAAATCGGGCCTGCCGGACCCGAGTATGAACCCGCGGCTTCGCACCGCCATTACCGCCGCCCGCTCCGACAATATGCCCAAAGACAATATCGAGCGGGCGATCAAACGCGCCTCCGGTGAGGGCGAGGGTGAAGTTTATGAAGAAATTCGCTATGAAGGCTATGGACCCGGCGGCGTTGCCATTATTGTCGAAACCCTGACAGATAACCGCAACCGCACGGCGGCCGATGTGCGCGCTGCTTTTACAAAATCGGGGGGCGCGCTTGGGGAAACCGGGTCGGTCTCTTTCATGTTCGACCATATAGGTCAGGTGATTTTCGCTGCAGAAGGCAATGATAGCGACGAAGTTTTTGAAGCGGCGCTGGAAGCGGGCGCGGAGAATGTCGAAAGCGATGATGATATCCATGATATCACCTGCGCCATGGAAGATTTCAACGATGTTCGCGATGCGCTGGAGGAAAAATTTGGTGCGCCGCAGGAAGCGGGGATCATCTGGAAGCCGCAAAACACCATTCCGGTGGAAACCGAAGACAAGGCCAATTCACTTTTCAAACTGGTGGATGCGCTGGAAGATAACGATGATGTGCAGAAGGTCTCGGCGAATTTCGATATTCCCGCCGAGATTATGGAAAAACTTGGCGATTGATGTCTGAAAGGACGGCTGGAAGCCATGCGTTTATTAGGGCTTGATCCAGGATTACGCCACACCGGGTGGGGGATCATCGACGTCGAGGGAAACGCGCTGCGTCACCTTGCCAATGGCGCCATTGCCTCCGATGCCAGCCTTGGGCTCGCGGAACGCCTTGTGCAACTTTATGATGGCCTCAATCGGGTTATCGGGGAATGGCAGCCGACGGAGGCTGCCGTGGAAGAGACTTTTGTGAATAAAAATCCAGTGTCCACTCTGAAGCTTGGTCAGGCGCGCGGGATTGCACTTCTGGTGCCCTCCTTGCATGGTCTGCCGGTTGAGGAATATGCACCCAACAAAATCAAAAAATCCGTTGTCGGCGCCGGACATGCGGGTAAACACCAGATCCACGCCATGGTCGGTATGTTGCTGCCGGGTTGCAAAATTACCAATGAACATGCCGCGGATGCCTTGGCCGTCGCCATTTGCCATGCCCATTATGCAGGGACAAACCGCAGCTTGAAGAAAGCCACCATGATGGCGGGGCGGGCGCCATGATCGCCAAGCTCACGGGAAAACTCGACAGCGTTGGCGRAGACTGGGCCATTATCGATGTTGGCGGGGTCGGCTATCTGGTTTTCTGTTCTGGCCGGACGTTGCGCATGATGCCGGAGGTTGGCGGGACCGTCAGCCTGCATATCGAAACCAATGTGCGCGAAGATCATATCCACCTTTATGGTTTTCAGGAGGTTTCCGAACGAATCTGGTTCGTTTTGTTGCAAACTGTGCAGGGTGTAGGTGCCAAAGTGGGGCTGGCGGTTCTCTCCCTATACAGCGGCGATGAGCTGACTCAAATTATTGCGGCTGGTGATAAAACGGCGCTGACCCGGGTGACCGGCGTCGGCCCGAAAGTCGCGACGCGGATCGCGACAGAGCTGAAAGACAAAGTCGCCAAGATGGATTTAGGCCCCGTGGCCTTCGCCGCAGAGGTGACGAGACCCGCTGGTGGCAACGGGCCGGATCAGGTGGCGGCCGGGGATGCTGTGTCGGCGCTGGTGAATTTAGGCTATGGCCGGGCTGACGCATTTGGCGCTGTCGCCGCAGCGGTCCGCGCGCAAGGGGTGGACGCCACGGTTGCGTCTCTGATTACCGCCGGCCTTAAGGAATTGGCGGCATGACCGAGGAACGTCTCATCAGTACCGCTGAAGGCGAACAGGATTTGATTGAGGCGCAATTCCGCCCGCAGGTACTGAGCGATTTTATCGGTCAAAAGCAAGTACGGGAGAATTTGAACGTCTTCATCCAGGCGGCGAAATCACGTGGAGAAGCCCTTGATCATGTGATGTTTTTTGGCCCTCCTGGCCTTGGGAAAACCACCCTTGCTCAAATCGTTGCGCGGGAGCTTGGCGTGAGCTTCCGGGCCACCGCAGGCCCGGTCATCACCAAGGCAGGCGACCTCGCGGCGCTGTTGACCAATCTGGAAGCAAACGACGTTCTCTTCATTGATGAAATCCACCGGTTGAGCCCGGCCGTCGAGGAAATTCTTTATCCGGCCATGGAGGATTTCCATCTCGACTTGATCATCGGGGAGGGGCCATCTGCCCGGTCCGTGCGCATTGACCTGCCGCCGTTCACGCTGGTCGGAGCCACCACGCGTTCCGGCTTGATAACAACGCCGCTTCGGGAGCGGTTTGGCATTCCGCTGCGGATGAATTTCTATGAGCCGGACGAGCTCAAACTGATTGTGGCGCGCGGCGCCCGGGTTCTTGGGGTGAACTTAACTGAAGACGGTGCCGTTGAAATCGCCAATCGTAGCCGGGGCACCCCGCGTGTTGCCGGACGGCTGCTGCGCCGGGTGCGGGACTTTGCCTTCGTTGCCGGGGCCGATCTGGTGGATGCGGTAAAGGCCGATGCGGCGCTCAATCGGCTTGAAGTCGACAAACGCGGGCTGGACAGCATGGATCGGCGCTATCTTGGGCGCATTGCCAACGATTTTGGCGGCGGCCCGGTGGGGGTCGAGACTTTATCGGCGGCGCTTTCCGAGCCTCGCGACGCCATTGAGGATATTATCGAGCCATATCTGATCCAGCAGGGCTTTTTGCAGCGCACGCCGCGCGGACGCATGCTGACTAAAGCGGCCTTTGATCATCTGGGCCTCGCGTTCCCAAAAGAAATTGGCGCTCAGCTTAATCTGGTCGAGGATGAAAATGGCTGAAGCTGTGATGCTGGGACGGATGGAAGATACGGCGGAGGGCAAATCTCATATCTTCCCGGTGCAAGTTTACTGGGAGGACACCGACGCGGGCGGGATTGTCTATTATGCCAATTACCTCAAATTCACCGAACGGGCACGCACCGACATGCTGCGCGGCCTTGGCATCAATCAGCAAGCGATGATGGAAGACGGCGCGAATTTTGTTGTCCGTGCCTGTAAGATTGAGTATCTGATCCCTGCGAAGATGGAGGATCAACTGACTGTGGTCACGCGCCTCACGGATTTACGGGGCGCCTCCATGCGGATGAAGCAGGATATTTATCGTGATCGTGATAAACTGGTCACAACGGAAGTCCGCGTGGCCTGTTTGGGGGCAGAAGGACGGCCACAGCGTCTTTCTTCTGCCATAAATGACAAGTTTAATGCAATATTAGGGGTATAGGGACATGACCCTTGGGATTGAGACCTATTCTTTAGCCGGGAAAGCGTAAATGGAAAACGAAACGATTGTCGTCACCCAGGAATTGGGCGGCGGTGCACATGATTTATCGATGATTGGTCTATTTTTACAGGCTGATATTGTTGTTCAGCTGGTGATGATTGTGCTTATTCTTGCGTCCTTCTGGAGCTGGGCGATCATTATTGAAAAAATCATCCGGTTTCGTCGGGTCACCGCTGATTCAGATGATTTTGAAAACGAATTCTGGTCCGGCGGTAATCTTGAGGATCTGTATCGGCGGGTCGGCACCACCCCGGATAACCCTCTTGCCATGCTGTTTTCTTCTGCCATGCGTGAATGGTCACGCTCCACAGAAAAAGGCATCGACAAAAATACCCATACCGGCTTGCAGGCGCGCATTCATCAGGTTATGCGAGTGACCATCGACCGCGAAGTGGAACGGCTGGAGAAATATCTCGGCTTCCTGGCAACGGTCGGCTCGACCGCGACATTCCTCGGGCTTTTCGGCACGGTCTGGGGGATTATGAACAGCTTCCAGTCCATCGCCGCCACCAAGGACACCAGCCTTGCCGTGGTCGCGCCGGGTATTGCCGAAGCGCTGTTCGCGACGGCCCTGGGCCTCGTCGCGGCTATCCCTGCAGTGGTCGCCTATAACAAATTCTCCAATGACCTGCAGCGGATTATTACCCGGCTCGAAGGCTTCGCGGGCGAATTCTCCGCGATCCTGTCACGCCAGCTCGATCAGGGCGAATAGCCATGGAGGGAAACCATTACACAGCCTTTACCGGCAAGGGTCGTCGTCGCCGTCATACTCAAATGTCGGAAATCAATGTGACGCCGTTTGTCGACGTTATGTTGGTGCTGCTGATCGTCTTTATGGTGACCGCACCGTTACTGACCGTCGGCGTACCGCTGGAGCTGCCCAATGCCAAATCCGCCACCGTTCAGGGCAATGACGAGCCGTTGGTGATCAGTATCGATGGGGACGGGAGGTTGTTTCTGGAGGATATCGAGGTGAGCATCGAAAATCTGGTGCCGAAACTGCAGGCCGTCACCGGCGCTAAGCAGGATCAGCGTATTTTTGTCCGCGGTGATACCAATGTTGAATATGGGCGCGTGCTGGCCGTGATGGGCGAAATTCATAACGCTGGCTTCAAGCGCGTTGCCATGGTCTCTGCCGGACCTGGCAAAGCCAAACCTAAAACCGACAAGAAAAACTAGGAGCGGTTGTTCGGAATGAGGGTCGCCGCATTATCATCGGCTGTGTTGCATATGCTGATCCTGGCGGTCATGTATGTCGGCCTGCCAATTTTTACCGATCCGAAATTGTATGAGCCGCCGGTCATCATCGAGGTGGAAATCGTCGAGATTTCCGATATCACCAATCTGCCAAAACCGGCGCCAAAGCCTGATCCGGAGCCGGAACCGAAGCCTGAGCCCAAATCTGAGCCGAAACCGGAACCCAAGCCTGAGCCTGTCCCGGCACCACCACCACCACCACCAAAACCTGAGCCCGAGCCAGAACCAGAGCCAGAACCGGAACCCAAAACGGAACCGGAGCCGGAACCTGTTAAAACGGCACCCGTGCCCAAACCCCAGGTGAAACCGAAGCCGAAGCCAAAACCGGAGCCAAAAAAGCCCGAGCCCAAGCCGGAACCGAAGAAGCCTAAATTTGACATCAAACAGATGAAAGCGCTGTTGGACAAAAAGAAAAAGGAGCAGGCGGCGAGCCAACCCGCCGATAAGGACACAAAAAAGTCAAATTCTGCTGAAAAAGTGCCGAACACGTCAACCAAGGCAATGGATAGATCTTTGCCTATGACGCTGAGTGAGGAAGATGCCTTGCGACAACAGGTGCAAAAATGCTGGATTGTGCCGATAGGTGCCGCAGATGCAGGCGATCTTGTCGTCTCTATTCGAATGCGTTTCAATCAGGATGGCACGTTGAACGGCTATCCAGAAATTATTATGGATGGTGGCTTTAAGAGTGAGTTTCATCGTGTTGCCGCGGAAAGTGCGAAGCGGGCGGTCCTCAAGTGCGCGCCATATAAGCTGCCACTTGAAAAGTATGAAAGCTGGCGCGAAGTTAAGATGAATTTTGATCCGAAGGATATGTTCAGGTGATGGGAAAGAGAATGATCGGTAGAGTACAAAAAGCCTATATCTTTGCGGTCGGATTGATCGTCGTGTTGTCCCTGTCCGTCCCGGCACGGGCGGAGCTGGTCATCGATATTACCCAGGGCAATATCAAACCACTCCCCGTCGCGGTTACAGATTTGTTCGGCGAGACGGAGACGGCAGTGAAGCTCGGCAAACAGATTGCCGATGTGATCCGCGCCGATTTGGAGCGTTCCGGTTTGTTCAAACCGATTGACGAGCGGGCCTTCCTGCAACGGCCCGCCGATCTGCAGGTTATTCCGGTTTACGCTAATTGGCGCAAAATTGATGCGCAGGCGCTCTCAACCGGTTTGGTTCGGGCGCTGCCGGACGGCCAGATCAATGTGCAATTTCGGCTTTGGGACGTTTTCGCAGAGCAATACCTCACGGGCATTCAATTTACCTCACCGCCCGCCAGCTGGCGGGAGATTGCCCATCGCCTTGCCGACGTGATTTACAAGCGGCTAACCGGGGAAGAGGGATATTTCAACACAAAGATTGTTTATGTTTCAGAATCCGGTCCGCCGGACCGCCGCATCAAACGGCTGGCGATGATGGATCAGGATGGGGAAAATCATAGTTTCCTCACCGATGGCAACGACCTGGTTTTAACACCGCGTTTCTCGCCGACACAGGATTCCAAGGTCATCACCTATCTTTCCTATTTCGGCGACAAGCCCCGGGTTTATTTGTATGACCTTGATTTAGGGCGGCAGGAAATTCTCGGCGAGTTTCCGGGTATGACATTCGCGCCAAGGTTTTCGCCATCCGGCAATCAAGTGGTCATGAGCATGGCCAAGGATGGCAACACTGAAATATATATTATGGATCTCAGGACCCGTGCAATTAAGCGCCTGACCAATCATCCCGGGATCGATACAGCGCCGTCCTTCTCGCCGGACGGCACGCAAATCGTCTTTGAATCGGATCGTGGTGGCCGCCAGCAGCTGTATGTTATGAATGCCGATGGCTCCAATGTGAAGCGGATTAGCTTCGGAAGTGGTAATTATGGCACACCTGTATGGTCGCCTCGCGGAGATTTGATTGCTTTTACAAAATTAACCGGGGGTCAGTTCTCCATAGGCGTTATGAGGACTGATGGCTCGCAAGAACGTATCCTGACGGAAGGTTTTCACAATGAAGGACCTTCCTGGTCGCCAAACGGGCGGGTTTTAGTGTTTTTCCGGCAGATTCCGGGAAAAAATGATGGCTTAAGCGATAAAGTTCGCTTGTGGTCAATCGACCTAACAGGATATAACGAACGTGAGGTGATTTCGCCACGTGACGGGTCCGACCCTGCTTGGTCGCCCCTGTTGAATAGATGAGATCATAGAAGTATAGTGTACGAGTTCTAAATTAGGGGGATTATCTTGGCTAAGCGCACTGATGCAGTTGTGTCCGTGTTTTTCTTGAGATACCCAAAGTTCAATGATTTCCAGAGGATGGGAGTTAAGTAAAATGCGGCTCAATCTAGGCGTTAAAGCCTTAAGTGTTTTCGCGGCTCTGCTGCTTGTAGCGGCTTGCGAAACGGCACCAACAGAATCCGGTGACAGCTCAGGTGGGGGCGCGACGACCCAGACGAGTGGAACATCAGGATCTACAACAACAACCGTTGTTACGGAAACAGTAACAATGAGCGTGAAGCCAGGCAGTCAGGAAGATCTTGTCCTGAATGTCGGTGATCGCGTGTTCTTCGGTTTTGACCAATATAACTTGGCAGATGAAGCACAGACCACATTGCAGCGTCAGGCAGCGTGGCTTGGCGCTAATCCAGCGGTAACGCTTGTCATCGAAGGCAATACGGATGAACGTGGCACGAGAGAGTATAACTTGGCCCTCGGCGAACGCCGGGCGACTGCGGTTAAAAACTATCTTGTGACCCTCGGTGTTTCTCCGGGGCGTCTCTCAACCATTTCTTATGGCAAGGAACGTCCTGTGGCGCTCGGTCATAATGAAGCGGCTTGGGCACAGAACCGGCGTTCGGTTTCCGTCGTAAACTAAGCGACGCGGAATATTCGATTGGCGCCCGCTGCCGTACGAACATTGTGTTCTGTACGACGGCGGGCGTTTTTCGTTGCGGTATCGACAGGATTGGCGAAACATCAGGGCCCTTCCTGACCATAATATTGCCAAAATTTCGAGCGAATTTGAATTTTCGGGTATGAAGTCATATCTTATGCCCTGAGATCTATTAATAGAGGGTGAGCCATTTATGACGTCGATCATTTCAGGGAATAAGGCGGGCAATTCAGCGCATAAGGCGGAAGCGCCGTATCGGCGGACGGGCAGAATGTTTGTGACAGCCGGTCTGATGGCGGCAACCATCGTCCTCGGCACAAGTTCCCTCGTCTTTGCCCAAAGCAGTGAAGTGCAGGCGCTGATTAACCGGATTAATCAGCTTGAACTCAATCTCAACGATGTCCAGCGCCAGATTTACAGTGGTACGCCGCCGACGGCCCGCCCGGCCACGACAACTCCGTCCAGCTTCGGGTCCGGTGCAGGCGCGGGGAATACCGACGGCTTGGCGATCCTGTCCCAGAAGATCAACGGATTAGAGACAGAGCAGCGCCGCCTCACGGGAATACAGGAGGAGGCGACGTTCAAAATTGACCAGATGACGATCCGGCTTGATAAACTGGTGAAAGATGTGGATTTTCGGCTCACTGAGATTGAACGCAAGCTTGGTGGTGGCGGCGCTGCCCTGGCGGTGACCCCGCCTTTGAGCGGACAAGCCTCGACGACGGCACCGGTTGCCCCTGGCACCGTTGTTGCCAATGGCGGTAGTCTGCCCGCCGGAAGTAAAGTGCTCGGTACGCTCGCCGCGCCAGACGGGCAGACGGCGACGGCAGCCATCGCGCCGACGACAGGCCAGACGGTCACGGCGAACGCCCGTAATATTCTCCCGTCTGGATCGCCCTCCGATCAATATAACTTCGCGATTTCGCTGGTACGTGCCGACCAGTATGACGATGCGGAGGCGGCCTTTACCGAATTCCTTGTGAAAAATAAAGGTCATGAGCTGGCGGGTAACGCGCAATACTGGCTTGGCGAGACTTTTTACGTGAGGGGCGATTTCCCCAATGCGGCCTCTGCCTTTTTTGAAGGGTACCAGAATTATCCGGATAATTCGAAGGCTGCGGATAACCTGCTGAAGCTGGCCATGACGCTCGGCCGCATGGACCAGAAGGAAGAGGCCTGTGCCACATTCGAGCAACTGGATAAGCAGTTTGACCGGCTTCCCCCGCGCCTGGTTCGGGCCGCCACCCGTGAAAAACAAAAAATTGGCTGTGGCAGCTAGCCCGGCGCATATGCCGGTTCCATGACCGCATCGGAATTACAGGCATTCTTTCATCAACAATTGTCGGCGCTCAGCCCGGGAGAGCCCGGGCAGACGATTGCCATTGCCGTATCTGGTGGCTCTGACAGTATGGCGCTGGCGCTTTTGGCGCAGGATTGGGCCGAGGCGGCGGGATTGGACTTGCTGGCATTGACGGTTGATCACGGCCTTCGGGAACAATCGGGTGCGGAGGCAAAATCTGTTGCCGACTGGCTCCGTCATCGTGGTATTGCCGCTGAAATTCTGTGCTGGACGGGTCCGCATCCGAAATCCGGCATTCAGCAGGCGGCGCGGGAAGCGCGCTATCGGCTGATGGCGGCGCGATGCCGGGAGATAGGTATTTCGGCGTTATTGCTCGGCCATCAGCGGGAAGATCAGGTCGAAACAATGCTGATGCGTCTCTCCAAGGGCAGCGGGCTTGAAGGGCTGGCGGCAATGCGCGCTGCGGCCAATTGGCAGGACCTCAGACTGCTCCGGCCGCTCCTGGGGGCCAGTCGGGACCAGCTCAGGCAATATCTTCTGCATCAGGGGCAAGACTGGATCGAAGATCCCAGTAATGAAAACCCGGATTTTACCCGCACCCACGTCGGTGCCGTCGCTCGCGCGCTCGGGCAATTGCCGGGAAGCAGCCTTGAGACCATTGCCCTGTCGGCACGCCGGCTGGATCGTGCGTCGCAAGCGTTGGATCAACTGACATCGGAACGCTTCGATGGCTTCTGCCAGATCAGTCCTTACGGCTTTATCAGCTTTTCCGGGGAGACAATCACCGAGTGCCCGGCCGAAATTGGACTACGGCTGCTGGCGCGGGCGCTTTCGATGGTTGTTGGCGATGGCGGGCGGATCAAGCTCAAATCCCTCGAACAACTCTACGAGCGACTATTTATCTCAAACGCCAGCCACGCCGAAACCCTGGCTGGATGTCACATCACGAAATACCGGAAAAACTGGATGATCTGCCGCGAGCCGGGACGGGAAGGTTTGCCCGAAATGCAGCTTTCCGTCGGTGCCAGCCTGTTATGGGATCATCGGTTTTTGGTGTCGGATATGGCGGCCAACGACAGCCACGCGCCGCTTGTGATCAGGCGAATCGGTACTGACGGTTGGAGAGGTCTTGATAAATTGGCGCTGACCGAGGAGGAGAGAAAACTACCCGTTCTGGTGCGCGAGAGCCTGCCAGCGGTCTGGTCAGGCGAGAAATTGCTCGCTGTACCGCTTTTTTCAGGTGACCCGGCGCAGTCAATCATTGCAAAGGACCGGTTCAAGATGGTATTCAGACCTCTGATTTAATCGTCCTATACAGGTATAAATGACGATCGCCCTCTTGGAACTTGGTCTTAACGAATTATATTTAAGATGGGTTTCCGTAATTTGGGTTTATTTTTAGGGGATTGAGCCGCTGGTGGCTTGATCAGGGAAGGAAGATTTTTCGTGAACAACGTTTTTGGTAAGAACATCGTACTGTGGCTCATTATTGCGTCGCTTGTGGTACTGTTGTTTAATATCTTCAATGACACCCCATCGCATGAGACTGGTAGATCTCTTCCCTATTCAACATTTCTGACGGAAGTCGAAAATGGCAAAGTTGAGACGGTCACGATCCAGGACCATAATATCAAAGGAACAATGACCGACGGCACCAGCTTCACCACGTATGCGCCCGAAGACAGCAGCCTGGTGGCCAAGCTCAGCACTCATAATGTAATAATTAATGCTGCCCCCCGGGAAGAGGGAAGCATGTTGATGTCGACGTTGCTGAGCTGGTTCCCGATGCTACTGTTGATTGGTGTGTGGATTTTCTTCATGCGCCAGATGCAGGGCGGCGGCGGCAAGGCCATGGGCTTTGGCAAGTCGAAGGCAAAATTGCTGACGGAAAAGCATGGCCGCATCACATTTGAGGATGTGGCCGGTATTGAAGAAGCGAAAGAAGAGCTTGAAGAAGTTGTCGACTTCCTGAGAAATCCGCAGAAATATCAACGCCTTGGCGGTAAAATTCCAAAAGGCGTGCTGCTGATCGGCCCTCCGGGTACGGGTAAAACTTTGCTGGCGCGCTCTGTGGCCGGTGAAGCCAGTGTGCCGTTCTTTACGATTTCTGGTTCCGATTTTGTTGAAATGTTCGTGGGTGTTGGCGCCAGCCGTGTCCGTGATATGTTCGAGCAAGGCAAGAAAAATGCACCCTGCATCATCTTTATCGACGAAATTGACGCCGTTGGCCGTCATCGTGGCGCCGGTCTTGGGGGTGGTAACGATGAGCGCGAACAGACCCTCAACCAGTTGCTGGTGGAGATGGATGGTTTTGAGGCCAATGAAGGCGTGATTTTGCTCGCCGCCACCAACCGTCCCGATGTTCTCGATCCGGCGCTACTGCGCCCTGGCCGCTTTGACCGTCAGGTGGTGGTGCCGA